>NZ_JAAGPH010000001.1:0-159188 GCF_017104705.1 Burkholderia sp. Se-20373
TGAGCAACGGCCGGGCGGCCGCCGGCCCGCCGTCGCCGCCCGTGCGCAAAATCGCCGACAATGTCGCCTCGACCTGCCGCCGCACGGCTGGCGCACCCGGCCCGCCCGCGCGGGTGCGCGGCTGCTTCGCACCACCATGAGACTCAAGGCAAAGATCTTCCTTCTGGCCATCGTGCCGTTCCTGCTCGCGATCGCCGGCATCGGCTTCGGCGTGCGCCAGCAGGCGACGTCCCTCGCGCGCACGCAGCACGCGACGATCCAGGCCGCGTACCTGTCGAGCAAGGAGGTCGAGCTGAAGCACTACGTGGAGCTGGCGACGAGCGCGATCATGCCGCTCTACGACGCGAGCGGCCGCAACGCGCGCGACGACGCGATGCTGCGCACGCAGGCGCTCGCGATGCTGCAGAAGATGGATTTCGGCCCCGACGGCTATTTCTTCGTGTACGACCTGCACGGCAATTCGCTGATGCATCCGCGCGAGCCCGAGCGCGTCGGCCACAACTACTGGTCGATGCGCGACCCGCAGGGCGCGCTGACGATCCAGAAGCTGATCGGCGCGGCATCGAGCGGCGGCGGCTACGTGCGCTACGCGTGGCAGCGGCCGTCGACGGGCCGCGTCGCGCCGAAGCTCGGCTACGTCGTCGCGCTCGAGCGCTGGGGCTGGATGGTCGGCACCGGCATCTATCTCGACGACGTCGACACCGCGCTGCAGCGCATCGACGCGCGCGCGTCCGCGAACATCGAGCGCACGATGAGCTGGCTGACCGCGATCGCGCTCACCGGCGCGGCGGCGATCGTCGTGTGCGCGCTGGTGCTGAACGTCAGCGAGTCGCGCAGCGCCGACGCGAAGCTCAAGCTGCTCGCGCAGCGTGTCGTCGAATCGCAGGAGCAGGAGCGGGCGCGGCTGTCGCGCGAGCTGCATGACGGGATCAGCCAGATGATGGTGTCCGCGAAGCTGATGCTCGAATCCGCGCTCGCACGCTTCGAACGCGGCTCGGCGCGCCTGCCCGAAGCCGAGCAGGCGCTGGCGTCGGGCGTCGGGCGGCTCGGCGACACGCTGCGCGAAGTGCGGCGCATCTCGCATGCGTTGCGTCCGTCGATGCTCGACGACCTCGGCCTCGCCGCCGCGCTCGAGCAACTGGTGCGCGAGCTCGGCGCCGAAAGCGGCATCGACATCGGCTATACGCAGGTCGCGCACAGCGGCACCCGGCCGCTGCCCGAAGCCGTCAACACTGCGCTGTTCCGGATCGCCCAGGAAGCGCTCAGCAACATCGTGCATCATGCGCAGGCGTCGCGCGCGGCCGTCACGCTCGACGTCGGCGCGCAATCCGTCCTGCTGACCATCGCCGACAACGGCTGCGGCTTCGACGCCGAACGCTCGCAGGCCGACGCGCGCCGCGGCATCGGCCTGCGCAACATGCGCGAGCGCCTCGACGCGCTCGGCGGCATGCTGACGATCACGTCGCAGGTCGGCCACACGATCGTCGCCGCGCGCGTGCCGCTGCCCGACGCCGCGTCATGACGCGCCCCATCACAGGAGACCTTTCACGCATGAGCGCCCCCGACACCGCCCGGCCCGTCGCCCGACTGCTGCTCGTCGACGACCACCCGCTCGTGCGCGACGGCTTGCGGATGCGGCTCGAAGCGGCCGACCTGTCCGTGGTCGGCGAAGCCGGCAACGCCGACGAGGCGCTCGCGCTTGCCGCGTCGCTCGACCCCGATCTCGCGCTGATGGACGTCGGCATGAACGGGATGAACGGCATCACGCTCGCGGGCGTGTTCCACGAGCGCTTTCCGGGCATCCGCGTGCTGATGCTGTCGATGCACGACAACATCGAATACGTGACGCAGGCCGTGCGTGCCGGCGCGAGCGGCTACCTGCTGAAGGATTCGCCCGCGAGCGAGATCGTGCGCGCGATCGGCGCGGTGCTGGCCGGCCAGACGTTCTTCAGCGAAGGGCTCGCCGCGCGGATGATCCACGCGAGTGCGACCGCGTCGCCACTCGACCGGTTGACGCCGCGCGAACGCGACATCCTCGACGCGCTGGCGGAAGGGCTGTCGAGCAAGCAGATCGCGCAGCAGACGGGGCTGTCGGTACGCACGGTCGAGACGCACCGGCTCAATCTGAAGCGCAAGCTGGAAATAGAAGGGCAGGCCGAGCTGATCAAGTTCGCGGTCGAGCATCGGCGCAGGTAAGCCAGCACGTCAACGGCGTCCACCTCACGATTTGCCGTCCAATTTCATACTCGTCCAATCGACCGCTCCCTGGGTCGATGGAATCCTTTCGCTTGCCGGAACGAGCATCGTGCTCGTGTTTCGCATGAAGCCTGCATGAACGCGTCGTGCGGCAACCGGCATCACCGGCAGATATCGGTGACCTGGACCAAGGAGCGAAATCATGATGCGCCGCATCGCCGTTGTCGGCGACGAGTTGGAAACCGGGGGACACGTCATTGCCTACGCAGGGCCGCCATTCACGTTTGGCGACGCTGGCCATCAGGTTGCACTGATCGGCGGCCTCGCGTTCTGCGAAGCATGCGGAAGTACTGGACAGATTGCCAAGGCTGGCGGACCGAAGCGCATCAAATTCATGGGCGAAACGGCAGCCGATGGCGACATCGTTTTATGTCGGTGCGCGACACCGCCACGCATCGTCGCGGTGCTCTCCGGCAATTCATGGTGCGATGACGAAGCGGAAACGGAAAGCATTGTTTCCTCTGGATCGAATCCGCAAGCCAATGTGACGACCATAGCAACGGGCGTCTATGACGAATGCGTTCGCGCCGTCGGAAACGGCGCATTGCCGGATTATCCGTACATCATCGAAACATCGGACGGGCGTGTTCACTCGGGCCGACTCGATGCCACCGGATACCTGCCGCGTGTTCATACGAGCCATGAGGGCACGTACACGGTCTATTGGGGCGACGAAGCGCTCGCACGACTGAGCGGGGATGCGTAATGCCAAACGCAAAAACAGTCGTGAGGACGACCACAGTGCAAAACTCGCACAAGGAAGTCCAGTTGAAGTCGGTGACGTTTTCCGAACTCTGGAACAACTATGCTCACGGGAATCCGTACGCCGATCCAAACGGGCAGTACCAGAACCAGTGCGCCATCCGGATGAGTGTAACGCTGCACAACGTCGGCATCGAGATGAAGTCGTTTTCGCAGAAGCGGGTCCGGCCGATGCCAGGCAAGCCGACACTGGGCCGCCTCATGCTCAACGGCAAATCGACGGCCACACGCGCATACGAGTTTGCTGAATGGTTGAAGCTGCGCCCGATCGCAGGATTACCCGCTCCGGAGAACGTGACCGGCCCCGATTGGGAAAACCGGGTCAGAAATCGCACCGGCGTCATTTTCTTCTTTTGGGTACTGGCAACAACAGGGCGACGCTGCCGACGACTTTAGCGGTGGACATATCGACCTCTGGAACGGTTCTCGCCTCCCGGTATCCAGTACGAGAGGTATCTTCGCGTCGATAGGCCGACGAATCGGAATATCCAGCCTGCAGATTCCACTCACGGATCTCGGCTACTCCGATCTGGCAAAATCGAAAACCATCCTTTTCTGGGAGATCAGGTGAAACGTGCCGGATTTTCACTTGCGTACTGGACCGCGGGCCTGATCACGACGTGGTTTGCATGCTGGATCGGGAGCCGAATCGACTGGCGCATTCATACCGGTTTGCGGTGGCCTTCCGATCGGAATTCTTGCCATGAAATCGACCTCTGCTCTCCGCCGTGGCCGACTACCATTCTGCTCGTTGCGTTTCTGATCGGGCCATCACTTGCATTCGCCTTCACGGGTTGGAGAATCAGTCGCCACCGCGTCACGGCAAAAAGATTGGCATCTTCTTTGGTCGCCTTGGCAGTTCCCACGATGCTCATGTACATCGGCACATATGTCATTCGATAGCTTGGTCGAATGAACAGCGGTGAGAATGCGCTCTTCGTCGGATGACGTGATCTGCAAGCCGTTCTTGCCGCCGCCGTGCGTGTCGTGACACGCATGAAAAGTTGATCGACCACTGTCATTCCGATTGTGACGACGTCACGCACGCAGCCGCCGCGCGTCCCGGCTGCTTCTCCGTTTCACACCGCATCATCAGCATCACCGCAACCACAATACTGAGGATTCCAGAACACAAAATCGCGATCGAAAACCCGTGCGCCATCGCGTCCCGATACGCACCGAGCAGCGCCGGCCGCCCCGCAGCAAACACATGCTCCATCACCGCCTGCCGCGCAAGCATATCCGCCTGTGCGCTACCCGCCGCCTGCATGGCGGCCGTCATCCGGTGTAATGCCCCGATACTCATCACGCTCCCGAGCACCGCGATGCCCATGCTCATCCCGGTCTGACGCAACGCGTTCATCGTCGCCGACGCCATGCCCGCGCGTTCGGCCGGCGCCAGTTCCATCACGGTCATGCCGGTCGCGGGCACCGCGAGCCCCATACCGACCCCGAGCACCGCCAGCGCGACTCCGACCGGCACGTACGACGTGCCCGCACCGAAGCCGGCCATGAGCGACAGCATCGCGCCGATCAACCCGTATCCCCCCACCATCAGCGCATGTAACGGAATACGCGCCGCGATGCGCCCGAACAGCATCGACGTGATCGCCGTCATCACGAACTGCGGCATCAGTTGCCAGCCGGCCTCGGCCGGCGTGCGTCCCTGCGCCTGCTGCAGGAACAGTGACAGGAAGAACAAACTGCTGTACCCCGAGAACCCGAGCACGAACGACGCGAGATTGGCGCGCACCAGCCGCCGGTCGCGAAACAGCCAGACCGGCAGCAGCGGCCGCTCGACACGCGTCTCGACTCGCACGAACACGACGAACGCCACCGCGGCGCCCGCCAGCGGCGCGAGCACCTCCGCGTGCCACGCGCCGGCTTCGCCGATGCCGATCAGCCCGTACGTGAGCAACCCGAGCCAGATCACGCTCAGCGCCTGGCCGAGCGGATCGAACGCCGCATGCTGCGGATGCCGGCGCTCCGGAATGCCCCACGCGCCGAGCAGCACGGTCACGATGCCGATCGGCACGTTGACGAGGAAGATGTTCTGCCATCCGCCATGCTCGACGAGCAGGCCGCCCACCAGCGGCCCGAGGATCAGCGCGAGCGCACTGAACGCGGACCACCCGCCGATCGCGCGGGCACGCTCGCGCGCATCGGGAAACGCATGCGTGAGGATCGGCATCGCGCCCGGTATCAGCAACGCACCGGCGAGCCCCTGGATCGCGCGCCCGATCAGCAGCGGCTCGATGCTGCGCGCGCATGCGCACACCACCGACCCCGCCGTGAACAGAACGACGCTGGCGAGCCAAACACGCTTGTGCCCGTAGCGATCGCCGAGCGGCCCGGCCGACAGCATGAACGCGGACAGCGCCAGCGCATACGCATTGACGACCCACTGGAGGCCGCCGATATCGGTATCGAGCGCCGTCTGCAGCGTAGGCAACGCGACGTTGACGATGCTGATGTCGAGCGTGGCGAGAAAGGTGCCGAGACAGGCGGCCAGGACGAGTGCGGCGCGACGGGAGCGAGGCATGGTGGTCAGCCCTTGACGGGCATGAAGATGAGAATGATTCTCATCATATATATCGACCGACCGTCGGTCAACGGATTGCGTTGGCCGTGACCAGGACGCTGGCCTAAACTGCGGGCTTTGCATGAACGGGCGTCGAACCGCGCGATGACGGACAGGACCAAGGCAGGACTCAGGACAGTGAAAGACGACACGCCGGCAGGCAAGCCGCGCACGAAGCCGGCGGAAGTGCGCCTCGATGAACTGATGGCGGCGGCCGAGACGTTGTTTCTCGCGCAGGGCGTGGAAGCGACGACCATCAGCGAGATCGTCGAGCACGCGCAGGTCGCGAAGGGCACGTTCTATCACTACTTCGAATCGAAGTCCGACATGCTCGCCGCACTCGCGCAGCGCTACACGGCGTCGTTCCTCGACCGTTTGCAGCACGCGGTGGACGCATGCGACGCCGACGACTGGCTCGCCCGCCTGCGCGCGTGGATCCGTGCCAACGTCGAAACCTACGCGGCGACCTACCGCACGCACGACATCGTCTACACGAACCACCATCACCACGATCGCGCGAATGCCGACAAGAACGCGATCCTCGACCAGCTCGGCGCGATTCTCGACGGCGGCGCACGGGCCGGCACCTGGCGGCTCGTGCACCCGCAGGTCACCGCGCTGCTGATCTATGCCGGCGTGCATGGCGCGACCGATCACATCATCGCGGCGCCGGAAGCGGATCGTGCCGCGTTCGTCGATGCGGTGGTCGACGATTGCCTGCGGATGCTCGGCGTCGGCGCGTAACGCGCCACCAGCGCGCAGCCATGAAAAAGGGCGCCCGAGGGCGCCCTTCGTCCATTCGAACCGCTTTCGCCAGCGGCCGATCAATTCGTCCGCGAATTGTGCTTCTGCAGGTACGCGATCAGCCCATCGATGCCGCCCGACGCAAGCTGGCTCTTGAACTGGCCCTGGTAGACCTGGATCAGCCACGCGCCCGACATGTCGATGTCGTAGATCTTCCAGTCGTTGCCGACCTTGCCGAGACGATAGCCGACCGACTGGCTGTCGCCTGGCGTCGTGACCGTCGACTGGACGAGCGCGTCGGCGCCCGACGCGCCGCCGGCCTTGAACGAGAACTTCGCGTCCTGGCTGCCGAGCTGCGCGAGCGACGCGGCGTAGGTGCGCGTCATCAGCAGCTTGAACTGCTTGTACAGCTCCTGCTGCTGTTGCGGCGTGGCCTGCTTCCACGCGTCGCCGACCGCGATGCGGGTCGTGCGCTCGAAGTTGGTCGCGGGCAGGAAGCGCTGCTCGACGACCTGCGTGACTTTCGCCATGTCACCGCCGCGTGCGGCCGGATCGGCCTTCATTGCGGTAACGGTGCCCTCGACCGCATTGCGGACGATATCGACCGGCGCGCTCTGCGCGAAAGCGGAAACCGACACGGCGGCCGCCGCGACGAAAGCAAACAGATGACGTTTCATACGAATTTCGCTCGATGAGAAAAAACGACCGGTTCATTGCACCGGCCGACGAAGCAAAGTATACCGGGCCTGACGCCCCGGTGCGCCGCCGTGACCGACTGTTACCTTTCAGATCCTTTGTCACATGCCCGCGGCGGGGCGTCGAAGCAGCGCGGCGCCGTTTATGTAAATATCCCCTTACAAACCGGCCGGCCACCGGTATCGATTCCGCCGCCACGAACAATTCTCCTTCCCTTCGCGTAACCCCCAACGTCACGACCGCCGCCACGCTGCGCCGGTATACTTGGCTACTTTGCCCTTTCCAGCCGCTCCCCACCGCCACATGGTGACATCTCTCATCGTCCGACTCGTTGCATGGTCGGTACGCCGGCCCGTCTGGGTCGTCGTGCTGTCGCTCGTCATCGCCGCGCTCAGCGGCGTCTATGTCGCGCAGCATTTCAAGATCAACACCGACATCAGCAAGCTCGTCGATGCGGAACCGCAATTCGCCGCACTCGGCCACGCGGTCGACACCGCGTTCCCGCAACGCAACGGCACGATCCTCGCGGTCGTCGAGGCGCCCGCGCCCGAATTCGCGAATGCCGCCGCGCAGGCGCTGACCGACGCGCTGCAGAAGGATGCAGAAGCCGGCCGCATCGGCCAGGTCGCCGAGCCCGGCGGCGGGCCGTTCTTCGAGCACAACGGGCTGCTGTTCCTGTCGCCGCAGGAAGTCACCGATACGACCGCGCAGCTCGCGAGCGCGCGCCCGCTCGTCAACGAACTCGCGAAGAACCCGAGCCTGACCGGGCTCGCCACGACGCTCTCCACCACGCTTGGCCAGCCGCTGCTGACCGGCCAGGTGAAACTGCCCGCAATGGCGAAGCTGCTCGCGCGCAGCGCCGCGACGGTCGACGACGTGCTGGCCGGCAAGCCGGCCGCGTTCTCGTGGCGCGCACTGGTCGACAACGATGCCGCGCGGCAGCCCGCGCGCGCGTTCGTCACCGTGCAGCCCGTGGTCAACTACGGCGCGTTGAAGGCCGGCGCGGCAACCAGCCAGGTGATCCGCGACGCGGCCCGTTCGATCGACCTCGAGAAGCGCTACGGCGCGGTCGTGCGCCTGACCGGCGAACAGCCGCTCGCCGATGACGAATTCGCGTCGGTCGAGGACGGCGCGGCGCTCAACGGCGTCTTCACGCTGCTCGCCGTGCTCGTCATCCTGTGGCTCGCGCTGCGCTCGAAGCGGATGATCGGCTCGGTGCTCGTCACGTTGTTCGTCGGCCTCGTCGTGACCGCCGCGCTCGGCCTCGCGATGGTCGGCTCGCTGAACATGATCTCGGTCGCGTTCATGGTGCTGTTCGTCGGCCTCGGCGTCGATTTCTCGATCCAGTACGGCGTGAAGTACCGCGAGGAGCGCTTCCGCGATCCGCGCATCGACCACGCGCTGATCGGCGCCGCGCACTCGATGGGCATGCCGCTCGCGCTGGCCACCGCGGCCGTCGCGGCGAGCTTCTTCTCGTTCATCCCCACCGCCTATCGCGGCGTGTCCGAGCTCGGCCTGATCGCGGGCGTCGGGATGTTCGTCGCGCTGCTCACCACGATCACGCTGCTGCCCGCGTTGCTGCGCCTGTTCGCGCCGCCGGGCGAATCGAAGACGCCGGGCTTTCCGTGGCTCGCGCCGGTCGACGATTACCTCGATCGCCATCGCAAGCCGATCCTGATCGGCACGCTCGTGGTCGTGATCGGCGCGCTGCCGCTGCTCGCGTTCCTGCGCTTCGACTTCAACCCGCTGCACCTGAAGGATCCGAACAGCGAATCGATGGCGACGCTGCTCGCGCTGAAGGATTCGCCGGAAGCCGCCGTCAACGACGTCACGCTGCTCGCGCCGTCGCTCGCGCAGGCCGATGCGGCCGCGAAGCGCCTCGACGCGCTGCCCGAGGTCGGCCGCACGACCACGCTGTCGACCTTCATCCCCGCCGACCAGCCGGCCAAGCGCGCGGCGATCGCCGCGGCCGCGAGCGACCTGCTGCCCGCGCTGACGCAGCCGCCCGCGCCGCCCGCGACCGACGCGCAGCGCGTCGCCGCGCTCAAGCGCGTGTCGGACCTGCTGAGCTACGCGGCCGAAGATCACCCGGGCCCGGGCGCGGCCGCCGCGCAGCACCTGTCGGCGTCGCTCGCGAAGCTCGCCGCCGCGGATGCCGCGACGCGCGACCGCGCCGAGCGTGCGTTCTCCGACACGCTGCGCATCGCGCTCAACCAGCTCGCGTCGCTGCTGCAGCCGCAGGACGTCACGCGCGAATCGCTGCCGCCGCGGCTGGTGCGCGACTGGGTCGCGCCGGACGGCCATGCGCTCGTGCAGATTTCGCCGAAGGTGCCGAAGGGCGTCGACCCGGGCGACGACACGATGCTGCGCCGTTTCGCGAAGGCCGTGAAAGCGGCGGAGCCGGGCACGACCGGCGGGCCGATCTCGATCCTGCATTCGGCCGACACGATCATCAACGCGTTCCTGCATGCGGCGCTGTGGTCGATCATCTCGATCACGGTCCTGCTGTGGGTCACGCTGCGCCGCTTCGGCGACGTGCTGCGCACGCTGGTGCCGCTGCTCGTGTCGGGCGTCGTGACGCTCGAGCTGTGCGTCGTGCTCGGCATGCCGCTCAACTTCGCGAACATCATCGCGCTGCCGCTGATGCTCGGCGTCGGCGTCGCGTTCAAGGTGTATTTCGTGATGGCGTGGCGCGCGGGGCAAACCGGGTTGCTGCACTCGAGCCTCACGCATGCCGTCCTGTTCAGCGCCGCGACGACGGCGACCGCATTCGGCAGCCTGTGGCTGTCGCACCACCCGGGCACGTCGAGCATGGGCAAGCTGCTCGCGCTGGCCCTGACCTGCACGCTGATCGGCGCCGTGGTGTTCCAGCCCGTCCTGATGGGCAAACCGCGCGTCAAACGCGCCAAGAACCAATCGCAAGGAATCAATGAATAAGGTGCGAATCATTGCGGCGACCGTTGCCGCCAGCGCGGCGCTGACCGGCTGCGCGACGGGGCCGAACCGCAACCCCAACGACCCGCTCGAGCCGATGAACCGGGCGATGTACAAGTTCAACGACACCGTCGACACGAACATCGCCCAGCCGATCGCGAAGGGGTACCAGAAGGTCACGCCGACGCCCGTGCGCACCGCGATCAGCAACTTCTTCTCGAACCTCGGCGATCTCGGCAACATCGCGAACAACCTGCTGCAGCTCCGCATCACCGACGCCACCGAGGATCTGATGCGCGTGGCGATGAACTCGGTGTTCGGCGTCGCCGGCCTGATCGATATCGCGACGCCCGCCGGGCTGCCGAAGCATCACCAGGACTTCGGCCTGACGATGGCGCGCTGGGGCGTGCCGTCGGGCCCGTATCTCGTGCTGCCCGTGTTCGGGCCGAGCACGATCCGCGACGGCGTCGGCCGCGCGGTGGACGTGCGCTTCAACCTGCTGAACTACATCGAGCCGGCCGCGCGCAACCCGATGTACATCGCGCAGTTCATCAGCGCGCGTTCGGACCTGCTCGGTGCGACCGACCTGCTGAAGCAGGCCGCGCTCGATCCGTATTCGTTCGTGCGCGACGCGTACCTGCAGCAGCGCAAGTCGCTGACGTATCGCAGCCAGTCGTCGTCGGCCGCGCTGCCGACCTACAACGAGCCGGGTGAAGCGGGCGCCGTGCCGGCCGCGACGCCGGCCGTGCCGGGGCTGCCGAACTACGAAGATCCGGGCGAGTCGGGCGGTGCATCGGGCGCCACGCCGAACAATGCGCCGGCCGCGCCGGGGCTGCCCCAGTACGACGATCCGGGCGCGGACAACGCAATGCCCGCGAGCGCGCCTGCTGCTGCGTCGGCCGCTGCGCCGGCTGCGGCATCGGCGGCCGCACCCGCGACGCCTGCAAGCGCGCCGGCCGTGCAGCAGTAACGCTGCAACGGCCCCGCCGCAAAGACAAAGAGCGCTGCAGATGCAGCGCTCTTTTTTTGTCCGCGAGAAACGGAAAACCGGGGGAGAAGGGCGAGACAGGCGGCGCGTGCCGCTCAGGCGATCCGCATCGCACCGGCACGCTCGAACGCATGCCGCGCCTGGATCAGCGTCGTGCGCGCCGCGCGCGCATCGCTCGCGACCTGCAGCAGCGGGCCGAGCTGCGACGGCTGCTTCAGCAGTTCACGCAGGATCGGCAGGATCGCCGTGCTGCCGTCGTCGCGCAGGCCGGCCGTCGCCGCGCGCGGCAACGTGCGCCACGCCGGATCGACGATCGCGCGGCACACCGCGAACGGTACACCGCGCGCCGCCGCGAAGGCCGCCGCGATATGCGACTCCATGTCGACGGCGAGCGCGTCCTTCGCGCGATGCAGCGACGTCTTGTCCTGTTCGCTGATGACCGGTGCGCCGACGGCCGCGATCGTGCCGCGCGTGACGCGCGCCCAGACGGGCGTGTCGTGCAGTGCGGCGACGAGCCGTGCGCTCCAGCCTGCGTCGGTCTCGACACGGCCGAACGGCCCGTCGATCGCGCTCGCGACCACGAGCGCGCCGGGCGCCAGGTCGGGTGCGAGCCCGCCTGCCGTGCCGAAGCTCACGATGCCTGCGCAACCGCGTGCGGTCGCCTCGGTCAGCGCGCGTTCGAGGCGGTCGGCCCGTGCGGCAAAGACGGCTTCGACGCCGTCGCCGCGCGCGATGCGCGCCTCGAATGCCATCCCCGTCACGGCGATGACGGGTAACGAGCCGGTGGATTGCGGCGCCACGCGTTACAGCCCGACCGTCACGCGCGTGGTGTTGTCGCGCTTCAGGTTGCGATAGCGGGCAAGCGCCCACAGCGGGAAGAACTTGCGATAGCCGTGATAGCGCAGGTAGAACACGCGCGGGAAGCCCGTCGCCGTGAAGCGCGCCTCGTCCCACAAGCCTTCTTCGTTCTGCTCGGCGATCAGGTAGTCGATGCCGCGCGCCACCGCCGGGTGGTTCACCTCGCCGGCCGCCATCAGGCCGAGCAGCGCCCACGCGGTTTGCGACGCGGTGCTCGGCGCCTGCTCGAAACCGCGATAGTTCAGCTTGTAGCTGTCGCCGTCCTCGCCCCAGCCGCCGTCCTTGTTCTGGATCGACAGCAGCCACTGCGCACCGCGCTTCATGCGCGAATCGTCCGGCGTCAGGCCGGCCGCGTTCAGCGAGCACAGTGCCGTCCACGTGCCGTACACGTAGTTCATCCCCCAGCGGCCATACCAGCTGCCGTCCGGTTCCTGTTCCTTGAGCATGTAGTCGAGCGCCCGACGCGCCGGCTCGCTGTTCAGCGGCGTCTCGCCGAGCTGCGACAGCATCGACAGGCAGCGGCCCGACACGTCGGCCGTCGGCGGATCGAGCAGTGCGCCGTGATCCGAGAACGGGATGTTGTTCAGGTAGTACTGTGTGTTTTCCGGTTCGAACGCGCCCCAGCCGCCGTCGCTGCTCTGCATCCCGACGACCCACTCGCGCGCCCGCGCGATCGAATCGCGATACGCATCGTTCTGCTTGAGTTGCTGCGCGCGCTCCATCGCCACCGCGACCACCGCCGTATCGTCGACGTCCGGGTAGTGCGCGTTCGCGTACTGGAACGCCCAGCCGCCGGGCCGCACGTGCGGGCGGCGCGAGATCCAGTCGCCCCGCACGTCGAGGATCTGCAGCGGGCGCAGCCATTCGAGGCCGCGGATCGCGGCATCCTCGGCACGCGCGTCGCGCGTTTCGAGCAGCGCATGCGCGGCGAGCGACGTATCCCACACCGGCGACAGGCACGGCTGGCAATACGCTTCGTCATCGTGCACGACGAGCAGCTTCTCGATCGACTTGCGCGCGATCGCGCGGTTCGGGTGATCTTCCGCGTAGCCGAGCGCGTCGTACATCATCACCGAGTTGGCCATCGCCGGATAGATCGCGCCGAGGCCATCCTCGCCGTTCAGGCGCTCGTCGACGAACGACACGGCCTGACGAATCGCGCGTTCGCGCGTGTAGTTCGGGAACAACCCGTCGACCGCGCGCAATGCATGGTCGACCACGCGGAAGAACGCGAACCAGCCGGCGCTCTGGTGGCCCTGGCGCGGCAGCAGACCGGCGTTGACGGGCGGATCGATGAACAGTTCGTCGATGCGCACGCCGCGCGGGTTCTTCGCGAGCGGGCGCTTCGCGTTCAGCACGAGCAGCGGCACGATCACCGTGCGCGCCCAGTACGACACCTTCGACAGATGGAACGGGAACCACTGCGGCAGCAGCATGATCTCGACCGGCATCATCGGCACCGCGCGCCACGGAATCGCGCCGTACAGCGCGAGCTGGATGCGCGTGAACACGTTCGACATCTCGGCGCCGCCCATCGCGTGGATGGCGCGGCGCGCACGCTGCATGTGCTCGGCGTTCTCGTCGTCGCCGATCACCTTCAGCGCGAAATACGCCTTCACGCTCGCGCTGATGTTCGGCGCGCCGTCGGTGAACAGCGGCCAGCCGCCGTCGGCCTGCTGGATGCGGCGCAGATACTTGCCGATCTTCTGTTCGAGCTCGAGGTTCGGCGTCTCGCCGAGATAGTGGACGAGCAGCACGTATTCGGCGGGAATCGTCGAATCGGCTTCGAGTTCGTAGACCCAGTGGCCGTCCGCGTTCTGCGCGGCCAGCAGCGCGTCGGTCGCGCGCGCGACGGCCGTATCGACGCCGGCCGGCACGGCGCCGGCGGACAGGGTAGCCATTTCGGTGAGATCGTTCATCGGTCCCTCTTTTACTTACTGTGTCTGGAGCACGTCCGCGGCCAGTTGGCCGGAGCGGATCGCACCCTCGATCGTGGCGGGCAAGCCGGTGGCAATCCAGTCGCCCGCCAGCACGAGATTGGTCCAGCGCGTACGCACGGCCGGACGCTTCATTTCCTGCGACGGCACCGCCGCAAAGCCGGCGCGCGGCTCGACGACGAGCTGCCACGCGGGGATGGTTTCCGGGTTCGCGCCGGTCACGCGCGCGACGTCTTCCCAGATGCGCCGCGCGAGCGTGTCGCGCGGCGTGTCGAGCCAGCGGCCCGCGTCGCGGATCGTCGCCGCGAGCTGGCCGCCGCCGGTGCGCACCGTATCGACCACACCGTTGACCACCGACGTCTGCAGCGGATTGCCGGCCGGCGCCTCAGCCGCGAAATACGCGGTCACGACCGCGCTGAACGTGTCGGGCGCGGTGAGTTCCGGCACGAGCGGCTGCGCGACCTCGGGCGGCACGGCCAGCACGACGGCGTCGCCCGGCGCGAGATCGATCCGCTCGCCGCCGACCGAAACCGCATCGACCGCGTTGCCGTGCGCGCCGAATTCGAGCGCGTCGAGCCGCGAGTTCAGCCGAATCTGCGCGCCGCCGTGCTGCAGCATCCGCAGCGCCGGTTCGACGAATGCGCTGCCGAGGCCGTGTCGCGCGACGAGCGGACGGCAAGCGGGGCCGCCCGCGGAAAACGTGCCGCACAGCGCCGCGCGCGCGAGTTCTGCACTCGCGTGGCGCGGCTCGACGTTCAGCACACCGAGGAAATACGGCCGCAGCCAACGTTCCCACAACATGCCGTCGCATCGCATCGTCTGTGCGAGTGAGCGGCCCATGCGCGCGAACGCGAGCGGGGCGAGCGCGAGGTAGTCGAGCGGCGTCGTGTCCGGCGCGCGCGACGCGGCATCGAACAGCCACGACGGCCAGCGCCCGTTGCCGAAGCGCAGCGTCCAGCGCTGCTGCGACGCGACGTCGACGACCGGGAATTCGGGCAGTGCGGGCCCCGTGAGCTGGTCGGCCGCGCCGATCGCGCGCAGGTAGCGCTGCGTCGCGGGCTGTCCCGCGAACACCGTGTGCAACCCGCTGTCGAGCGTCGTGTTCAGCGTCCCGTCGAACCACGAGCGGCAGCGGCCGCCCGCATGCGCGTGCGCGTCGTGCAGCACGATGCGCCGCCCGCGGCGTTGCAGTTCGACCGCGGCCGACAGGCCGGCAACGCCGGCGCCGATCACGTGGACGGTCCTGGGCATCGACTCGGTCGGCTCAGAACAGCGCGTAGCGCGCGGCGATCATCAGCATGCGCGCTTTCGGCTTGCGCAGCGGCGCGCGCGGGAACGCAAAGCCGCGTGCGATCGCGGCTTCGAGAATGCAGCGGTACGCGCCCGACATGATGCGCGGCGCCTTCACCTGCGCACGCGCGCAGATGTCCATCACCGCGTCGGCCTGGCGGAAGTGCTCGAGCGCGCGCTCGACGAGCGTCGCGCACACGCGCGGCAGCGCCGGATCTCGCACGATCGTCGCCGGGTCGGTGATCGCGATGCCTTCGCGCGCAAGCAGCTCGCGCGGCAGGTAGCAACGGTTGATCGCCGCATCGTCGTCGATGTCGCGCAGGATGTTCGTCAGTTGCAGCGCGCGGCCGAGGTGATGCGACAGCTTGATTCCTTCGGCTTCCGGCATCCCGAAAATCCTCACCGACAGCCGGCCGGCCGCGCTCGCCACGCGATCGCAGAAGAGGTCGAGCGTCGGTTCGTCGGGCGCGCAGATGTCTTCGACCGCATCCATCGCCATCCCGTCGATCATCGCGTGGAAGTCGTCGCGCTGCAGGTTGAATGCGCGGATCTCGCGGTCGAGCGCAGCCAGGTGGCGCGGCGGGCGGCCGGCGAAGCACGCGTCGATGTCCGCGCGCCAGCGATCGAGGCCCGCGTGGCGCTCGGCGCGCGGCAGGTCGCTGTCGGCGATGTCGTCGACCGCGCGGCAAAACGCGTAGACCTGGAACATCGCATCACGCTGGACGGCCGGCAGGATGCGCATCGCAAGATAGAAAGAACTGCCCGATGTGACGGCAGCGGCGTCGGTTTCTTGTTCGTCCACGACGGAATGGGAAACGGCCAAGACGAGCTCCACGGAGACACCCACGCGGGGCGATTGAAGAAGCCATGCCCGGCTGGGATGGTCAGGGCGTCAAATGCGTGCGAGATATGCGAACGATCGACACAGACAGGCACAAATTACCGGCGGGAAGCCGGAATTGGGCGAAAGTATAGCAATCTTTGAAGTTCGATGGCGGACACGCGCCACGTGCGGCGGCAGGCCGGAAGCCGTTGGCCGGCAAGCGCGGCCGGCCCGGGCGGGCCACGGCGCCGGCGGCGCGTCAGCCGTAAACGATGTCGCGTTGCAGGTCGAGCGCAATGAGCCCCATTTCGCGGGTGAGCTGCAGCATCGAGCGGCGTTCGAGGCGCGAGCCCATGAAGCTCGTCACGCGGCCGTCGGGCTCCGCGGTGAACTGGAATGTCGCGCCGCCCGTGCCGAACCACGCGCCCGGCACATCGGGCGATTCCTGCCAGTCGATCTGCTCGAACACGCGTGCGATGCCCGCACGCACCTGGTCGCCCGGGCCGATCGGCGGCGCGATGTCGCCGAGGTCGTCGAGCGAATAGGGGCCGGGCTTGTCCGGCCTCCGGTAGAAGAGATAGTCGACGTTCATGGGGCGCAATCGCAGGCAAAGCAACAAATTAGCGTGCTTCGCGATAAATTCAAATCAGATACGAACGAAATGTGGCCTGTACGAGACAAGACGGACGGATCGAATCCGGCCCGTCGGGGCGCACACGGGTTCGTCTAAGATGACACCTTTCTCAAGATCTGAAGACCCGGACACCATGGAGACGAACGCAAGCGCCACCCCGCAGTCCGATCATCCCGTTTTCGTGCTCGTGCACGGCGCCTGGCACGGCGCGTGGTGCTACGCGCACGTCGCGGCCGCACTGGCCGCGCGCGGCCACCTGTCGATCGCGCGTGACCTGCCCGCGCACGGCATCCATGCCCGCTTTCCCGCTTCCTACTTCGCCCGCCCGCTCGACAAGGACGCGTTCGGCGCCGAGCCGTCGCCGGTCGCGAACACGACGCTCGACGATTACGCGACGCAGGTGATGCAGGCGATCGACGACGCGTACGCACTCGGCCGCGGCAAGGTCGTGCTCGTCGGGCACAGCATGGGCGGCCTCGCGATCACGGCGGCCGCCGAACGCGCGCCGGACAAGATCGCGAAGATCGTCTATCTCGCCGCCTTCATGCCCGCGTCGGGCGTGCCGGGCCTCGACTACGTGCGCGCACCTGAAAACAAGGGTGAAATGCTCGGCCCGCTGATGCTGGCGAGCCCGCGCGTCGCCGGTGCGCTGCGCATCGATCCGCGCAGCGGCGACCCCGCCTATCGCGAGCTCGCGAAGCGCGCGCTGTACGACGACGTGCCGCAGGCCGACTTCGAGGCCGTCGCGAACCTGATGAGCTGCGACGTGCCCGCCGCGCCGTTCGCGACCGCGATCCCGACGACGGCCGCACGCTGGGGCGCGATCGACCGTCACTACATCAAGTGCCTGCAGGATCGCGTGATCCTGCCCGCGCTGCAGCAGCGCTTCATCGACGAAGCCGACGCGTTCGCGCCCGGCAACCCGACCCGCGTGCACCAGCTCGACAGCAGCCATTCGCCGTTCATGTCGCAGCCGGCCGTGCTCGCCGGCGTACTGGCCGACATCGCGAAAAGCTGAGCGCGGCACGCGCCCGGCGCATCCGCTCCGCGCACAGCGGGGCGGATGCGCTACCTATGCATACGCGACCGACCGGTCGCGCCCGAGCCGCTTCGCGCGATAGAGCGCGGCGTCGGCCTCGTTGACGAGCACATCGCTGGTCGGCGCGCCCGCCTTCGCACACGCGCCGCCGACGCTCGCCGTCACCGGCACGCTGACCCCCTCGGCATCGACCGGCACGCTGCCGATCGCATCGCGCACCTTGTCGGCCACGAGCATCGCCTCGTCGAGATTCGTGCACGGCAGCAGCAGCGCGAATTCCTCGCCGCCGAAGCGGCCGAACGTATCCTGCGCGCGCACGATCGACGCGACGCGACGCGCGGTCTCGCGCAGCACGGCATCGCCGGCCGCATGCCCGAAGCGGTCGTTGATCGTCTTGAAGTGGTCGAGATCGAACAGCAGCACCGACAGGTCGCCGCCATAGCGCTGCCAGCGCGCGAATTCGTCGCTGAGCCGCGCCTCGAAGAAGCGCCGGTTCGCGATGCCGGTCAGGCCGTCGCGATTCGCATGCTCGCGCAGCTTCGCGACCGCTTCCTCGCGCTCGCGCTGCATCACGCTCACATGCGTGACGTCCGAGATCGTCACGCACACGGCTTCGACGTCGCGGCCGCGCGTGAGCGGCATGAACGTGCAGTCCTGCTGCATGTAGTCGACGCCGCCCGTGATCGGCCGGTCGTGCTCGAAGCGGAACAGGTAGGGCCGCTGCTCCCACGAGCTGAACGCGAAGCTGCCGAGCTGGAACACGCTCTCGAGCTTGCGCGACAGCCACGCGCGCGGCAGGTCGGGAAAACAGTCGAACAGGTTGCGGCCGATCACGTCCGCGGCGGGGATGCCGCTGTGATCCTGCATGAAGCGATTCCACATCAGCACGGTCATCGCGCGGTCGAGCACGAACAGGCCGAAGCCCACCCGCTCGATCACGAGGTCGCTCAGCGACGAGGTGGCGGCCGTCATAGCGCGGACAGCAACGCGTCGAGCGCGTCGCCCATCAGCCGGATCGAATCCTCGGCCATCAGCATCACGAAGTGGGCGCGGAACGCGTGGTCCTCGAGCCCGAAGTTCACTTCCAGCAGCAGTGCCACGCTCCAGGCCAGCTCGGTCGGCTGGAATACGTCGTCGAACGACACGTTCGCGCCGAGCAGCCCCGGCGGAAAGAACACCGGCTTGCGGCCGAGCTCGTCGAGGATCGACGCGACGCACGCGCCCATCAGCACGTTCGCGACGTCGAACACGACTTCGTCGGGGGTCGCCATCCCGCCGTACACGCCATCGCCGAACGTGCGGTCGACGACCGACATGAGCCGCGCGATGCTCGCGGTGCGGCACAACACGATCGCTTCGCCCTTGATGTCGGAACGAAAACCCTGGCGCACGGCGGTCACGTTGTCGTGAATACCCGTCATCTCGCGCAGCGCGTCGCCCGCGTCGGTCGCTTTCACGACCCGCACGCGCGGCACCGACAGCTCGATGAAGTGCCCGAGCAACAACGCGAGCCGCGCGGCGGCGCGGCCCATTGCGAGGTTGGCGATCTCCTGCAACGCGTCGCGTTGCTCCGCCGTGAACACCGAGTCAGGCATACAACCCATACTCCTTGAGAATGGGCAGCAATGCCTCCGACGTCACGGGCTTGGCTACGAATGCGATCGCGCCCAATTCGCGCACGCGAGCTTGCGCCTGCGGCTGAATATCGGCGGATACCACGATCACGAACGTGTTCAGATCTTCGTGGCGCAGTGTCTCCAGGACCTGATATCCGCTCATGTCGGGCATCGTCAGGTCCAGAAACATTACGGAAGCTTTGCCGTCACGATAGAGCGCCAAGGCCTCTCGACCATTCGCGGCATACGCGACTTCGACGTCCCAGCCTCCCGGCAGCGCCTTTGTCAGAAGTTTGCGAGCGAGCAGCGAATCGTCGGCAATTACAATCGGCAAAGGCATGGGGCGATGCGGTATACGGAATGGTCTCTCTCGCGTTAACGACCGCGCGGCGCACTTCTTTAGGCGCCATGCGTTCGGGTGCGGGCAACCGTCTGGCGGCCGCGCGCGGGCGCCGCGACGCGGGGTGCGCGCGACGCACCGCGCGGCGAACACCGGCGGGCGCATATATCTGTCATAGGGAAAGCAAGGCGCGATTCTCTGAGTAAACCGGAGGCGATGCAACTCGCCATTTTCAGCATTTCGAACAGAATTGGTCCAAACACGCGCCATTCCGAAAACAGCCACGACCATTTTCGAGATAAGTACGCAAAATTTTTCCTTGTGTACGTTTGCGCTGCCGGATTCGTCGCGTTTTCAATCTGACAATTTCCCCCTGTCGAAATCGACAGGATGGCTGGCGTCCGGGGCCGTGCGGCGGGTCGCCGCAACTCGTTTATGATGGCAGGCACCTCCGCCTCACCCGCTTCCTCGATGATGTCCGACCGGCCCGCCGATTCCCACGCTCCCGCCTCCCCGCCCGCCGACGACTGGCAGGACGACGGCGACTATGCGGCCGGTGCGCCCGAGCACGATTTCGCGGTGCGTCGCATGACGCTGATCGTGCTGCTCGTCGCGGCGATCGTGCTGCCGTGCATCTACGTCGTGGTGATGGCGTACAACGACCTGAAGACGCGCGAGGCCGCCGCGAGCGACGTGACGATGCGCACGGTGCGGGTGGCCGAGGAGCACGCGCTCAAGGTGTTCGACCTGAGCGAGACGCTCGATGCGCGCATCGTCGATCTCGTGCAGGACATGGACGACGCGACCGTGCGCAACCGGGAGTCCGACATCCACGAAGCGCTGAACACGATCGGCGGCGGCTATCCGCAGGTGGCCGCCGTGTCGATCTTCGGCGCGAGCGGAATGTTGCTCGCGAACAGCCTCTACTATCCGGCGCCCTATGCGTCGATCGCGAACCGCGACGACTTCGCCGGCATCCGCGACGGCAAGGTCATCGAACACATCTCGCGGCTGATGATGGGGCCGCTCAAGCTCGAGAACATTCCCGTGTTCAACACGGGCGTCGCGCGGCGCCATAGCGACGGCTCGTTCGCCGGGATGGTGTCGATCGCGCTGAAGTCGTCGTATTTCAACGCGTTCTACCGCGACCTGCTCGGCGGAGTGAGCACGCCGATGACGATGGCGCTCGCGCGCTCGGACGGCGCGGTGATCGCGTCATATCCGCCGCCGCCGGCACTCGCGCACACCGATCGCGCGGTCACGTTCGGCGACGCGCGCAACGATCCGCGCGCCGGCGTCGTGCGCGTGCGCCACGACGGCGCGAGCAGCGAAATCGTCGCGTATCGCCAGGTCGGCAGCTATCCCGTCTATGTGACGTGCGCGTACCGCACGTCGGCGATCTGGCATGAATGGTACGAACACCTGAGCGTGCTGTTCATCTCGATGTTCGCGCCGTCGGTCGCGCTGTGGTCCGTGATCTGGCTGTCGCTCAAGCGGCTGAAGGCGGAAGAGGAGTCGTGGGACCGCTGGCAGGCCGAAGCGTCGATGCGGCGCTCGATCGAATCGGCGTACCGGCAGTCGCGCAAGATGCAGGCGCTCGGCAATCTCGTCGGCAGCGTCGCGCACGACTTCAACAACCTGCTGATGATCATCTCGAGCAACGTGCAGATCGCGCGGCGGCGCGGGGTCCAGCATCTCGACAAGGAACTCGGCGCGATCGAACGCGCGCTGAAGAACGGGCAGTCGCTCACGCGCCAGCTCCTCGGTGTCGCGCGCAAGCAGCCGCTGCACAACGAAACGATCGACGTCGGGCAATGGCTCGGCACGTGCCGCGAACTGCTGAAGACATCGCTCGGTTCGAAATCGTCGCTGGTCGTCGCGATCGAGCCCGGTGTCTGGCCGATCCGCGTCGACGTCGCGGAGCTCGAGCTCGCGGTGATCAATCTCGCGGTCAACGCGCGCGACGCGATGACGACCGGCGGCCGCTTCACGGTCGGCGCGCGCAACGTGACGCTGCGTCGCGAGGACGGTTTTCCGCTGACCGGCGATTTCGTGCAGATCTCGCTCGACGATACGGGTTCGGGCATGGCGCCCGACGTGCTCGCGCGCGCGTTCGAGCCGCTGTTCACGACGAAGGCGCAGGGGATGGGGACGGGGCTCGGCCTGCCGCAGGTGTTCGCGTTCTGCGAACGCTCGGGCGGCCTCGCGACGATCGACAGCGCGGTCGGCGCCGGCACGTCGGTGCGCCTCTACCTGCCGCGCGCACGCGTCGAGGATGTCGTCGCGCGGCCGCCGGCGGTCGTGCACGATACGGGGGCAGGGGCCCTCGCCGGGCTGCACGTGCTGCTCGTCGAGGACAACAGCGAAGTCGCGGCCGGCACCGAAGCGCTGCTGTCGCTGCTCGGGCACCGCGTGACCTACGCGCCCACCGCCGACGACGCGTTGCGCCTGATCGAAGGCGCAGCCGCGAACGACGCGTTCGATCTCGTGATTTCGGATATCCACATGCCGGGCCGCCTGAACGGCATCGACCTCGCCGAAGCGGTCGAACAGCGGCCGGAGAAACTGCCCGTGATACTCGTCACGGGTTACGCGGAGGAGCTCGACCGCACGCGCACCGTCAATGTCCGCGTGCTGTCGAAGCCGTTCGACATCGCGCTGCTCGACGAGATCCTGCTGGGCATCCGTGAAGCGCGCGATGCGCGACACGCGCGGCACACCGGCACGTGACCCGCTGCGTGCGGGCCAGCGCCGGTGCCGGCGGCGTGATCGGGTGGGGCGATCAGGCCGACTTCAGCAAGCGCACCCAGCCCGTGTAGCGATCGACGAAGCCCTGCAGGAACTTGCGGGTGTCTTCGCTGACGATCTGGCCCTGGTCGTCGATGCGTGCCGGATCGTGCTTGATGAACATCTCGGGCTGCCCGAGCGTCTTCACGTCGAGATACGCGAGCACGTTGCGCAGGTGCTGCTGCGCGAGCGCGGTGCCCGTCGCACCCGGCGACGTGCCGAGCACGGCACCCGGCTTGCCCGACCACGAGTTGGAACCCCACGGGCGCGAGCCCCAGTCCAGCGCGTTCTTCAGCACGCCCGGAATCGAGCGGTTGTATTCGGGCGTGAAGAACAGCAGCGCGTCGGCGGCCTCGATCGACTGCTTGAAGCGCTTCGCGACTTCCGGGAAATCCGCGTCGTAGTCCTGGCTGTACAGCGGCAGCTCGCCGATCTCGACGAACTCGAACGAGAAATCGGCGGGGGCGAGCGAGATCACGGCGTGTGCGAGCGCGCGGTTCGACGAAGCGCGACGCAGGCTGCCGACGACCACAGCGATGCGATAGGACATGACATTCTCCTTCCGGTGAGTGAGGAATCGGATCGATTGCTTCCGAACGAGCGACAAAGGTCTGTTTATAGGCAAGCCAGCCCGCGAACCGTCCCACGGGGCCGGCCGGCCGACTTTCCACAAGGTTTTCCACAGAAATTGTGGATAACTCGGCCGTTATGTTCTGACATTACGGATTGCCTACTGCGAGTCGTTGCCGACACGCGACACAGGGTTCGGCAAGCATAGCGCAGCGCGCCGGGCGGTTTCGTGAATTCGTGACGGAACATGCATTGCAGGCCGGCACCGCGCCCAGTAAGCTGCTCGCACTGCGATGCGCCTGCCCCAGGGGCGCATGCGCGATCGCTTCGAGACACTTGCAACCCATCCATGCCGTCCGCCTACGACGATCCCGTTTATCTCGCGCAACTGCGGCGCGACCTGCTGCGCTTCGCGCGGCTCCAGCTCCGTGATGCCGATGCGGCCGAAGACGCCGTGCAGGAAGCGCTCGCCGCCGCGTGGTCGCATGCGGGCGATTTCGCTGGGCTGTCGGCGCACAAGACCTGGGTGTTCGGCATCCTGCGCAACAAGCTGATCGACGTGCTGCGCGTGCGGCAGCGGACCGTGAGCCTGTCCGCGCTCGATGCGGAGCTCGACGGCGAATCGGTGCTCGATCGCGAGTTGTTCAAGGAAAACGGGCACTGGGCCGCGCATGCGAAGCCGCGACCGTGGCCACGTCCCGAAACGCTGTTGCAGCAGCAGCAGTTCTGGACGCTGTTCGAGGCCTGCCTCGATCACCTGCCGGAGCAGATCGGGCGCGTGTTCATGATGCGCGAATTCCTCGACTTCGAAATGACGGACATCTGCAGCGAATTGACGCTGACGACGAATCATTGCAGCGTGCTGCTTTACCGGGCGCGCACGCGCCTGCGAACCTGCTTGAGCGAACAAGGATTGACGACCGAAGATGCTGCCGGGGAAATGTACTGACGTGACGCGACTGCTGTCGGATGCGCTCGACCGGCATCTGACCCTGCATGAGCGCCTGCAGGTGCGCGTCCACCTGCCGACCTGCAGTGGCTGCAGAGCCTACCGCGGGCAGATCGCGCTGCTGCGGACCGCCGCGAAAGCGGCGGCGGGGCGGGGGCCTTCCCCGGATGATGACGGTGCGTCGTCCGGGGAAGGCTAAGCCCGGATCGCTCGACGGCGATCGTCAGGGCCTTGGTGGCGGGCTGCCCGGTGATCGAGCTGGCTTCAATTGCCGATGCTCGTGCCGATGCGCGTGCCGATGCGCGTGCCGATGCGCGTGCCGATGCGCGTGCCGATGCGCGTGCCGATGCGCGTGCTGATGCTCGTGCTGATGCTTGCGCTGGGCTGACGCAATCAAAAAAATACGGCGCACAAGAATTATTCGAACAGCGCCTGCACCGATTCGGGCGGCCGGCCGATGGCGGCCTTGCCGCGGTAAGCGACGATGGGGCGCTGCAGCAGAATCGGATGAGCGGCAATCGCCGCATAGGCTTCCGCATCGGTCAGGTCGGCGCGGGCCAGATTCAGCGCCTTGTACGGCTCCTCACCGTCGCGAAGCATGTCGCGAACCGGGCGGCCAAGCTGCCGATGCAGCGCTTCCAGTTCCTCGACCGTCAGCGGCGTCTTCAGGTACTCGACGACATTCAACGGCGCACCGGTGGTATTCAGCGACTCGACCAACGCAAGCGTCTCGCGCGACTTCGAGCATCGGGGGTTGTGGTAGATCGTGATCATCTTTCAGGCCTGGAGGGTAGAGCCCTGTATTGTAGCCAGTCTGTATTGTGGGCTTGGTGGGGCAGGCGACGAGTAATCGGGAGATCGGGCGCGGATTTCGCTGCTTCGTAGAGGCCGACGGATGACGCGGTGCGATGAATCGCGAAAGGGGAGTGCTGGTCGGGACGCGCTTCGATGAATTGGTAGGTTTATGCGCATAAAGGCGCGCGGGACTCTATCGCGGGATGGTGATTAAAGGTCCGCGCGCCTGGCCAATTGGTGGGGTTCGGGTCTGCAAAGGGTATAGCCGATGGCGCTGCAGGCCGGTTGGTTTATGCGCATAAAGCGGGCGACTGCCGGGGCAAGAGGATCTTGCGATTCGCGGCGCGGTGAATACAGACGCTTCGGCGCTTCGGTGGGATTGCAGCGTCGGTACGCAGCCTCGCAGGTTGGCCGCCCGGCACTGGATTCAGGCGCGGCCGAGAGGGAACCTTCATTACTCGCCGTCTATCGCTCGCGGTTTATGCGCATAAACGTGGCGCCTGGATAGCGCGTTGGGTCAACGCACGCAGGTCAAATGGCATACCTCGATGCGGCATACCCAGCGAGGGTGCGCCACTCACAACCTACGGTCAGAAGCACCTGCCCTCCCGGCGCGATCGCGCGTCAGGCTTTCCGCGGAGAGTTTATGCGCACAAACTCTCCGGCTCTCAGCCGAGACTACCCCATCGAACGATAGGGCAGTGCATGCGACACGCGCGGCAACTCGCGACTCACACCGACGTCATCGCACGCAATGCCACCGAGTCGCTCACCGACTTCTCAGGCATCCGCTACACCATCCGATCGAGTCATCTGCCATCGTCGCTTCGTTTATGCGCATAAACCGATAGCCCAAATGGCCAATGCGTAGTTGTTGAACGACAATTTCATTGAAATCCAAATATCGTCCTGTAGAATTCCAACGACCAAAATAGGAGTGAAAATTGGCCGCGGAAATCATTGCAGTCACTCAACAAAAAGGTGGCGTCGGCAAAAGCACGATTGCCATGCACCTCGGTGCCGCGTTCCATGAAAAAGGGAAGCGCGTCCTCGTCATCGACGCCGACCGTCAAAACACGCTGGTTCACTGGTCGAGCGCATCCGGCGACAGCGACACCGGCATTCCGTTTCCCGTCGTCAATCTGGCCGAAGCCGATGGCCAGATCCATCGCGAGATCAAGAAGTTCATCAACGACTACGACATCATCGTCGTGGACTGCCCGCCGTCGATCACCGAAAAGGTATCGGGCGTGGTCCTGTTGGCTGCATCGATTGCCGTGATCCCGACGTCGTCGTCGCCGGCCGATTACTGGTCGAGCGTCGGGCTGGTCAAACTGATCCAGCAAGCGCAGGTCATGAACGAAGACCTCCGCGCCGTCTTCCTGCTGAACAAGACCGAAGAGAAGCGCATGCTGACCCGCGAGCTCAAGCGTGCGCTCGAGGAACTCGGCTTCCCGTTGCTGAAAACGCAGATCCCGACCCGGGAGGCGTACAAGCAGGCGATGGCGCTCGGTCAGACCGTACTGCAGATGAACGATCGTGGCGGCAAGCTGGCCGCCGCAGAAATTCGCGCATGCGCCGACGAAATCGTCGCCATGCTGCCCTGACTTTATGCGCACAAAGGAGTCACATGAAACCCTCCCAATTTGCCAAAGGATTCCAAGCGCGCCCGGATATCACGACGAGCGAGAAGCGCACGGCGCTCGACCGACTCAATGCGATCGACGGCATCGTCAAGTCCGAGACGCCCACTCAGGCACCGACCAAATCCGCGAAGAAAGACATCGCGCCGTCGCCCGCTCCCGAACTCACGCTCGACCCGTCGATCGATGAATCGGCGCAATATCGCGCGTGGCGTCTCGAGAATCGCTATGCGCCGGGGCAGGTGATCGAGCTGCCGCTGAAGGCGATCAAGCATAGCCCGTTCAATCCGCGGCACTTCTATCTGAAGTCGTCGATTGCCGAACTCGCCGTCAACCTCGCCAAGCAAGGGCAGCAGCAGGCGATCCACGTGATTCCGGACTACGAGAACCCGGGCACGTATTTCGTCAGCGACGGCGGCCGCCGCGTGCGGGCACTGAAGGAAGCGAACAAGGAATCGGTCAAGGCGATCGTGATCGACGTGCCGATCGGCATCCAGAGCTACAAGCTCGGCTACGATCTCAACGTCCAGCGCGACTCACAAACGGTGTTCGACAACGCTGTCGTGTGGCGCCGCTTCCTCGACGACAAGCATTTCCAGAGCCAGAAGGAGCTCTCCGAGCACCTCGGCCTCGACGAATCGACGGTGGCCGTCGCGCTGTCGATCGGCAAGCTGCCGGAAGCGATCATGCAGGAAATGGTCGCACGCCCCGATCGCTTCGGTTCGAACATGGCGTATCAGGTCGGCCGCTATCACAATGCGCGCGGCACCGAGGCGACGCTGCGGTTGATCAACAAGATCGTGTCCGACGATCTCAGCACGCGCCAGGTGTCGGACATCGTCAAGGGCCGCGTCGCGGCGCAGGAAACGCCGAAGGCCGCAGGCCGTCAGCGCTATGCGCAGCGTCTCGAGATCAAGCTCGGCGGCAAGTCGGTCGGCGACCTGAAATCGTATGGTGAAGATCGCATCGAATTGCGCCTGCGCGGTCTCCCGAAGGACAAGCGCGACGCGATCCTCGAGCAGCTCGAGCGGATGCTGTTGTCGGAGTGATGGAAACGGCCGGCAGGGCCTGGTGAGGACGCCGGGCCCGCCAATCGAGGGCGGCGGCCGGCGGCGGCCCGTCAGCGGGCCTGAGCGGGCCTCAGGCGGCCCGCGACTGATTCAGCGTGAACGACAGCAGATCGCCGTCCGTCGGCTCGCCCCAGGTCCTCTGGGCCAGCCAGTCGAAAAAGGCCGTCTCGGCCAGCTTGGAATCGAGGCCGCGCTTGCGCCAGTCATCGCGCAAATGCGTACCCATCGTCGGCAGCGCCTCCGATTCGAACGACTCGCGCGCCACTTCGCGCTCCGCGTCGCCCTGCTCTTCGTACAGCACCTTCGCTTCCTTGCGGCGGAATGCCGCGAACTCGCTCAGCAGGCGTGCCTTCAGATCGTCCGGCTGGGCCGCTGCAATCTTCGGGGACGGCGTGCCGGCAGGCAGCGCGTCGACCGACTCGACCGGCGGCGCATACCCCTTCTTCAGCGCATCCTTGAACAACGCCGGCGCGCTGCGCACCGGCGGCAGCGTGGTGCTGCGCATCCGCTGCTCGGTCATCTGCAGTGCGGCACGAATGCGGTTCTCCTCGCTATCCGCGTAGAGCGTCTGCGCTTCCTTCAACGGGATCCCGAGCTTCACCATCCGGTCGACCAGTGTGCTGTCGAACACGTTCGGGTGTTCATCGAGCGCGAGCATCGGCTGCTTGCGTTCGGTCACGCGGAACTGGATCTCCGCGACCCGGCGCCCTTCACGATGCTCGATCAGCTCGACGAAGATGTTGGTGACCGCGTTGACTTCCGCGATCGCGGGACGCAGATAGTCGCGCTTGAAGTATTTGTACTCGCGCTTCGCCTCGTCGCCGGCTTCCGTGTCGGGCGTGCCCGACAGGATCGGCCGCCACCATTCCCAAGGCTCGCGCATCGTCAGGTGGCTCGGATTCGTCAGGTAGCGCACGCAGATTTCGTACAGCGCGAGACCGGCGCTGCTGCGCAGCTGGCTCTGGAACTGCAGGCTCAGGCGTGCGTACTGGACCGGGTCGAGCAGTTTCTTCTTGATCTTCGGCGCGAACGAGAATTCGACCCACACGCGGCGGGTCGCCGGATCCTCGAGAATTTCCGCGTCGGCAATCAGCGTCGAGATCCCCCACTTGCGGCCCGGCTTCTGGCTCGACGTCCCCGTGCTCCATTCGACCTGCACCGACACCATGCGGCGCAGATGTTCCTTCACCAGCGCGGTGTCGTTCGAATCGAAAGCGGAGTTGGCAACGATGTCCGACAGCAGCGCGCGATACGTATCGCCCGAGTCGTCGGCCTGCTGCGCCACGGCCAGCAGGACATTGAACAGCTTGCGAGTGAGGAGCGTGATCTTGCCGCTCTTCGGCTGAATTGCGATCGCCTCGACGGCCTTCCGCAATTCGGCTGAACTGGCACTCACCACATCCACATCGGTTTTCTTGGCGCGCTTCGTCGTGGCCATACGTCGGGTCGGAGGAGAAGTTTTCCGGAAGGATAGCGCCTGCGGTGAAGTGCGTCCAGAACGACATGCTCACCATAGCGGGTGAAGTGCGCGTGCAAAACGGCACTCACCCCAGACGCTCCCGAAAACCCTCACCGCTCCGGATTTGCAGCGTTCCGGACTCGTCCAGACCTGCCGCGGGATGCGCCGATTCACAGAATTTCCCCTGTGCACGACACGTGCGGAATGAGCTCCCGTATCGGCTCACCTTTCGATTTGTCGCAAATTTACGACTGCGCAGCTGTGCGTTCGGCACAGCGTTGCGATCCCACGTCGGCACGCCTCCCGATCGCGCTCCATCAGCCTGTATGCATGTACAGGCGTGACTTGCCGGGAACTCGGAATCGGATCCGACATCCCGAAAGACGCCCGCGAAACAGGCCCGCGCGACCCGATCAGGCGTGCTTTGCCGGCCCGGGCGCGCATTGTACAGCGCACAAACCGTATCGGGTCCCGAAAATACTCACCTCGAGCACAGTGACTTCGTTCGTCCGGGTATCGGCGAATGCCCGACACGCGGGGGATTCACTACCAAGGCCTCCCGAATATGCTCACCTTAGCCAAAAATCGCTGTGCCACTCCGGGCAGGGAATCGACTCCCGAAAAACCTCACCGTAACCGCCTCGGTATCAAAAATCCCAATGCCTTCCGATACTTATGCACAGAAGGCATTTAGCTGTGCGTCGCCGAGATCCCCCGAAAAACCTCACCTTTCGACGGAAATCCTTCATACGACAACCTCATGTCGGGCCCCGAAAAATCTCACCTGTGCCAAAAAGAGGCACAGCAAAAACGAGGTTTCCTCCAGTCCTGGCGGGCTTTTCAACGAATTCAGCCGTTCACAGCTCCCGAAAAGCCTCACCTTTGCCCATTTCCTGGGCAAATTCCATTCCCGAAAAGTCTCACCTGTGGCCGGCATCACAGCCTGTGATCGGGGCCCCGAAAAACCTCACCTTAAGCGGATACAGGCAGGAAAACCCGGATTTCCCTCCCGAAAAGCCTCACCTTTAGGGCTTCACAGGTCCCCAAGGGCGCTTTTGCTGTGCAAAATGGCGTTCGTTTCCCGGAAATCCTCACACCAAACGCGCGTGGAGTCCCGTGAAACCTCACCTTTCGGAAAAACTGCCTAAAAGATGGGCAGAATCGGGGCGCGAAGAAGGTCCCGCAGATTCTCACCTATGTCTGCACAGGCAGAAAACTGTGCGGTCAGGCACTGAGCGGGTTCCGTGGCTGTGAGGCCCCGAAAAGCCTCACCTTTGGTAAATCTCGTGTTTCACTGTGATCCCGAATCCGCTCACGACCTTTCCCGCAACGGCTCACGCAGCTCCCTGAACCCCATCACGTCAGCTCCCGCAGAAGATCACCTTGGCTCCCGTAAAACTTCACCTTGTCGGCCGGAAAGCCTTGCAGCGTAAGGCTGTGCCGCGGCGTTAACGTTTTTAACTAAGGGTTCAAGGGTGTTTACTTCTAATACTCTCAAGACATCGGCTGACGAGTTTTCCACAGACCCCCCACCCCCTGAACACCGACAGGCAATCGGATCCGCCGTCATGTGAAACAAATGCCGAAATTCGAGGTCTGCAGGAAAATGCTTGCACGACAAGGACTTGGCTGACTTTCTTCGCTTTGTTTCACGGAATCCTGGACTACAGTCGACCGGATTGGCTCACAGACCCGATTTCTGTGCAAAACGACGTAAATTCACAACGGCAAGCCGAAACAAGTATCGATAGATACGTATTTCGTTATGATTGCCACATTTCAATGTCTGTGAGCACAGCGATGACCCTGGACGAAATACGCCAAGCCATTCGGGACGAACTGGAATTGCTGCGTGCGAACGGTGCACGACGGCAGGAACTGTCGCTGCACGCCTGCAAGCGGTTGTTCTTCGATCTCGGCATCAGGCCGTCGGCTGCCAATGTCCGCGATCTCACCCAGACCGGCAGCGCCAGCGATATCCCGAAAGACATCGACCATTTCTGGGAGCGCATCCGTTCCGCCTCCAAAATCAGGCTCGACGGTGCCGCAATTCCCAAAGCCGTCGAGGAAAAGGCGGGTGCGTTGCTCGGCGCACTCTATGAAGAAGCGTTGAAAGCCGCGCGAGACAGTCTCGATGCAGATCGCGACCAGGTTCGCGCCGGCATTGCCGACGCCGAACAGCGGTTGCGAGACGCAACCGTCCGCCAGGAGACGCTCGAAGCCGCGCTCGCGCGTGGCGAAGCGAAAAACGAGCAGTTGCAGGCACGCGTGACCGAACTCGAGGTCCAGCTCGCGTCGCAAACGACGCATGGTTCGGCCAGTGAAGCGACGTTGCTCACCACAGTCGCCCGACTGGAGAAGGAACTGGCGGCGGCCGCCGGCCGCGTCGAAGCCGAGCAGACGCAAAATGCGGCGCTGCGCGACCGCATCGATGCGCTGCAGGCCGAACTGCAGCAGCGCACCGAGCACTACGCGCAGCAAATCAAGGACGCCGTGGCTGAAGCCGAACGCCGTGTGAAGCCGATGCTGGTCGAGCTGGACTCGTTGCGCAGCATGGCGTCGACCTACCAGAGCGGTTTGCGCGACGTTCAACGCAAGGAATTCGATTTCCTGCAGCAACTGAGTTCGGCCAAGGCACGTGCCGACCGGCTTGAAGAACAGTTGCGCAGCCAGGGTGATGAACTGGAACGTGCGACGCGCGATGTGAGTTCGTTGCGCGCGAGCCGCGGCATGAATCCAGAAATCGCCGCACTGATCCGCCGCCTGGCCGATGCCGGGCAACTGGATGCGGAGGCGTTTGCCGCGATTGGCACCTCGCTGGATCAGGAAGTTCCGGTGCCGGCTCATTGTCCGCATTGCGACGGTGAGCCGGAGCTGTCACACGGCGAAGAAGGTTTCGAAGTGGCCTGCCCCGAGTGCGAGCATGCTTCGGGCGCATGGCCGTCCCGATTCGAAGCGGTCGCGCGATTCGCGCATACGTGACGCCCGCACAGGCCGTGCGGCACCGGTGAGACGATCCGGGGAGCTTGAGGTGAGGTTTTTCGGGAGCTGTGAAACGGTGAGGCTACGCCACACAAGGCTGCTCACGGATCGTTTCGCGTGAGCAGCCCATTCGTGATCAGTGAGTTTCGTCGCTGTCGGACGTGTCACCGTTGCTGTCGGCGAGACCGTCACGCCAGTTCTTCCATGCACGATGCAGGCGGTTCGACGAGATCGGCCGCATGAAGCCCAGCCATTTACCGACCCGTTCGGGCGGCACGTCGTGTTCGAACAGTTCAGCCGCATAGGTATTGCGCAGCGTTTGCGGGCTCGCGCGCGCGGTGCGCGACGACGTGAGCCCGGCGGATTCGACGATCGCGTCGATCGCGCGCAGCATCGTCGCCTTGTGCATCGGCCGCCCGGCATGGGATGCCGGGAACACGAGCTCCCCCGGAATGTCCTGGCGCTTGCGCTCGGTGAGCCAGGCTTCCAGCAACGCGATCGCGAACGATGCCAGGTGGGTTTCGCGTGCGAAATCCGGATGCGTCGACTCGATCCGCAGTGACGTTCCACTTGTATTGATGCAACTAATCGTAAGCGCACGCGCTTCGCCGGTTTTGATGCCGGCACCGAGAAAGGCGGCAACGAGTGCGCGGTCGCGCCGCTCTTTCCAGTATGCGGAACCGGATACGCCGATCGGCGAGAACAGGTACGCGAGCAACGTCGCGCGCTCGGCCGGCGTGAGGAAACCGGTCGGTTCGTTGTCGCGCGCCTTGCGCCAGTTCGCTTCGCCATCCTGAGCAATGAACCGGGCCGGGTTGGTCGACGCGTATTCGGTGCGCCGGATGTGGTCGAGCACGCGCTCGATCAGTCGCAAATAGCGCATTCGCTGGGTTTTCCGGATCGGCAGTTCGCCGACGAAATTCGCGATGGTTGCGGTATCGACCGTTGCCAGATTCTTCTGGTGCGCGCGCATCCACGTGAGAAACGCGCCCCATTGCGCACGATAGACGTCGGCTGACGAACGGCGATAGTCCTGCATCGCGAGCCACGCATCGAATGCGGTTTCTGGCGAGACGATCCAGTCGGATGCGCCGCGGTCGAACAGATCTGTTTCTTCCGGGCGCGCCGGGGTGTCGGGAGAGGCGGGAAGAGACATGTGATTTATTCCGTTAGTTGCGTATATGGTAGCCCTTTCCGCAACGTCTCGGGCAGCAAGAGGCTGGACAAGGCCGCCATACGCGCGGCTCGGGTTGGGAATCAGTCGCCCCACGCCTTGGCCGGGCGATGAACGCGCGCGTGCGGCGCCGTGTCGTTCGACGCGGTTGACGCTGCTTCATAGGCGAGAACCGCGAACGAAAAGACGGCGGGCAGCGCATTCGAGCGCCCGAAGTCGATCGGATCGTCCGTTTCGGGAAACGTCATGTCCAACTGTCGCTCGAACAATTGACGCATGCCGGCTTCATGCCGGCTGGCAAAGCCGAGATCGGCAAGCGCCTCGGCCTCGATGGCGTGCAGCAACCGCCACGTCAGCGGGACGCGCTGGTGGATGTAGCGCCCGGCGATATGCCGGACGATCAGCTCGAGGTCGTGCGCGGCAGCCTTGAAGCTGAGCGCGGCCAAATCTTGTTCTTCTGTCATTGCAGGCTCCTGTCGACCGGGCTGGCGCCTCGGTGCGCCGGCTCCGGCCCATGCATGGCGGAATGTCCGTATACTGTACAAACATACAGTGCTTTCCGCAACTGGCCTGCAACAGATCCTTTGGCCGTTTGGCCGGCTATTCGCGCCGTCAGCGATGGATCACGATCAGCAATGCCCGCGCTTCGGTCTTGCCGGGATTGCGGATGGCGTGCGGCTCATCGGCAGGGTAGCGCGCGGTGTCGCCCACCTTCAGTCGCCGGCTGGCTGCCGCGGCCTCGATTTCCATCGCGCCCTGCAGCACGGTGAGGTGCTCGCGCGTGCCGGGTTCGTGGGCGTTCGATACCAGTGCGCCGCCGCCCGGCAGCGTCAGCTCGTACCACTCGAACTTGCCGGCGAGGTCGATCGGGCCCCACACGCGCAACTGGTAGCGGCCGTCATGGCCGGCGAGCGTCGGAATGTCGTGCGGGCCGTCTACACGGATCGTCTCGGCTGCCTTCGGCTGCGAGAACAGCTCGTCGAGCGTGATGCCGAGCGCGTTCGTCAGCCGCCACGCCACGGCGATCGTCGGGTTGGCCTTGTCGCGTTCGATCTCGGAGAGCATCGATTTCGATACGCCGGCCGCGCGCGACAGGTCGTCGAGCGTCAGCTTGCGTTCGTTGCGCAGCCGCTGGATCTGCTCGCCGACACGCGGTGGCGTTGCGGCCGGCTGTTGCGGTGCGGCGCTGGCGGGCGTGCGCCGCGAACCGGAGGAACTTGCCATTTGGATTCCGTTCGCTTAGAGTTGTTCGATATTTCGAATTTCAGTTCGGAATATCGGATAAATGCGGTCAACCGAACGACCGACTATAACAGTAGCAGGCCGTTGCGCCGCCGCCACGAGTGGCGCGTTGCGGAATGCGAAACCCTGTCAGGAGCTTTGCGATGCGTGATGCCTTTCTCGCCCAGGTGCGCGGGACGCTGGACCAGATCCGCGCGGACGGTTTTTACAAGACCGAGCGCGAGATCGCGAGTCCGCAGGCGGCGGACGTGCGGCTCGCCGGAGGTGCCGGCGTGCTCAATTTCTGCGCGAACAACTATCTGGGTCTGGCGAACGATTCGCGCCTGATCGACGCGGCGAAGGCCGGCCTCGACCAGGACGGCTTCGGCATGGCATCGGTACGCTTCATCTGCGGCACGCAAACCGTGCACAAGCAACTGGAAAGCGCGCTGGCCGCGTTTCTCGGCACCGAGGACAGCATCCTCTATTCGAGCTGCTTCGACGCGAACGGCGGGCTGTTCGAGACGCTGCTCGACGAGAACGACGCGGTGATCAGCGACGAGCTGAACCACGCGAGCATCATCGACGGCGTCCGCCTCTGCAAGGCGAAGCGTTTCCGCTACAAGAACAACGACCTGGCCGACCTCGAGGCGAAGCTCAAGGAAGCCGACGCGGCGGGCGCGCGCCACAAGCTGATCGCGACCGACGGCGTGTTCTCGATGGACGGCATCATCGCCGATCTCAAAGGCATCTGCGATCTCGCCGATCGCTACGGCGCGATCGTGATGGTCGACGATTCGCACGCGGTCGGCTTCATCGGCACGCATGGCCGCGGCACGCCCGAGCACTGCGGCGTCGAAGGCCGCGTCGACATCATCACGGGCACGCTCGGCAAGGCGCTCGGCGGTGCATCGGGCGGCTATGTCGCCGCGCGTCGCGAGGTCATCGAGTTGCTGCGCCAGCGTTCGCGCCCGTACCTGTTCTCGAACACGCTCACGCCGAGCATCGCCGCGGCATCGCTGAAGGTGCTGGAGCTGCTCGGCAGCGACGAAGGCGCGAGGCTGCGCGAGCGCGTGCGCGAAAACGGCGCGCGGTTCCGCCAGCAGATGACCGAAGCCGGCTTCACGCTCGTGCCCGGCGCGCATCCGATCATCCCGGTGATGCTCGGCGACGCGCAGCTCGCGACGAACATGGCCGACAAGCTGCTCGACGAAGGTGTCTACGTGATCGGCTTCTCGTTCCCCGTCGTGCCGCGCGGCCGCGCGCGCATCCGCACGCAGATGAGCGCCGCGCATACGCCCGAGCAGATCGACCGGACGGTCGCCGCGTTCGTGCGCGTCGGCAAGTCGCTCGGCATCATCTGACGGAGGCGCGATCATGAAAGCACTGGCAAAGCTCGAGCGCGGCCCCGGCCTCACGCTCACGCGCGTGAAGCGCCCCGAAGTCGGCCACAACGACGTGCTGATCAAGATCCGCCGCACGGCGATCTGCGGCACCGACATCCATATCTGGAAGTGGGACGACTGGGCGCAGAAGACGATTCCCGTGCCGATGCACGTCGGTCACGAATATGTCGGCGAGATCGTCGAGATGGGGCAGGAAGTGCGCGGCTTCGCGATCGGCGATCGCGTGTCCGGCGAAGGCCACATCACGTGCGGTTTCTGCCGCAACTGTCGCGCGGGGCGCCGGCATCTGTGCCGCAACACGGTCGGCGTCGGCGTGAACCGCGAAGGCGCGTTCGCCGAGTATCTGGCGATTCCCGCGTTCAACGCATTCAAGATTCCGCCGGAGATTTCCGACGATCTCGCATCGATCTTCGATCCGTTCGGCAACGCGACGCACACGGCGCTGTCGTTCAACCTCGTCGGCGAAGACGTGCTGATCACCGGCGCGGGCCCGATCGGCATCATGGCCGTCGCGATCGCGAAGCACGTCGGCGCGCGCAACGTCGTCATCACCGACATCAACGACTACCGGCTGGAACTCGCGCGCAAGATGGGCGCGACGCGTGCGGTCAACGTCGCGCGCGAGTCGCTGCGCGACGTGATGTCCGACCTGCACATGACCGAAGGCTTCGACGTCGGCCTCGAAATGTCGGGCGTGCCGAGCGCGTTCACGAGCATGCTCGAGGCGATGAACCACGGCGGCAAGGTCGCGCTGCTCGGCATTCCGCCGGCGCAGACGGCGATCGACTGGAACCAGGTGATCTTCAAGGGGCTCGAGATCAAGGGCATCTACGGTCGCGAGATGTTCGAGACCTGGTACAAGATGGTCGCGATGCTGCAGAGCGGCCTCGACCTGTCGCCGATCATCACGCATCGCTTCGCGGCCGACGATTACGAGAAAGGCTTCGCCGCGATGTTGTCGGGTGAAAGCGGGAAGGTGATTCTCGACTGGACGGCCTGAGTGCCGAGAAGGGGCAGTGCGGCGTGTTTGCCGCCTGCCCCGTTTCTGTTTTACGTCTGCGTGTTCGAGTCGAAGCACGCGAATCCGCGCTCAAGGTGAGATTATTCGGGAGCTGTGTTTGCTCGCCGAATCGCGACACGATCGCACATCGGTGACCTGCAATCGAACGTTTACTTCACCTGTCGTTAGCTGCCTCGCTTCCCGTCATCACGCCGTTCGGCACCTGGTCCCCCTCTTCCCACGCACTTCCCTCCCTGCTTGCCGCAGGATCGTTCGCTACGCACGCCATGCGATGCCATGCCGAACCGCACCATCAACCGTGAGCCTTCACGCGTCGTTGCGACTCACTCATGCATGAAGCAATCGACATCGATGGATATCGACCGGTGCGCAGGCCGCTACTTGATCCGTTCACCATTCGCCCCTCGCGGGTCGAGCTGAAGACTCAGCATGACGAGCCAGCGTTGCGGGCATTGCGGCGCGATGTCGGCCGGATCGCCGTGCGCGCCGGGAACGGTGACGAATCCGTGTTGCGCCGCGTATTGATAGGCGCGCAACGCGTCCGCCTGCAGCCAGAAGCTGACGAGCGCGCACGTGACGAAGCGGAACAGCAGCACCGTCGCGGCATCCGGCGCGAAGCCGGCCATCACCAGCAGGCTTTCGAACGCGAATGCGAGCGCTTGGGCGACCGCGATCGTGAGAATTGTCAGCTTCAACACACCGCGCAGCCGCCGCGCCGCGCGCACCCGTGCCTGCCGGACGTCGAGCCCGGTGTGATCGTCGCCGCCCTCGCGCTTCGGCATGTCGTGTTTCATGACGCTGCCCCGACGTGCCGCGTGACGTCGAACTGCGCCGTATCGCCGGCAACGATGCGGCCGCTCTTGGCGCCGACGGATTTGCACAGGATCGTGCTGTCGTAGTTGTGTCCCGGAAAGCGCATCACGTCGACCGGTTGAAATCCTTCGCGTCGATAGAAATCGATGAGCCGGACTGCTGCATACGGCGCGTCGAGTGCGAGGTGCGTCGCGCCGCGCGCGGCGGCCCGCCGTTGCGCGAATGCGAGCAGCGAACGGCCGATGCCGCGATCCTGCCAGACGGGATCGACGGCCAGTTGGCCGAGTGTCGCGACGTGCCGGCTGCGGTACGGATCGCAGCGGGAATCGGGATCGTGCGAACGCATCGTCATCGTCGCGACCAGGTGCGCGTTGCCGAGCGCGACGAAGCACTCGCTGGTGAGCACGCGTTCGCGCGTCGCCGAGGCCGGCTGATCGACGCCCGGGCAGTTGAAGCCCAGTGCGCCAAGTGCTGCGAACGCGCGATGCAGCAGCGCGGTCAACGCGTCGTACGAATCGCTGCGCGGGTCGAAGCGCCGCACGACGACGCGGCCGTCGAGCCGCTTCGCATAAGCCGCATAGGCGCGCGCGGGGCGCGCGGATTCCGGTCGCTGCATGATGTCCTTTTGCCCAGACAGGGTGACCGAAGTGTAGTGAGCGTCGCGCGTTCGCTTCAAGAAAAAATGTCGTAAACGCGGTGGGCCACGTCACGCGGCCAGGCCGCGATTCAGCCCTCTCGCCGACAGGGCTTTTTCATGAGGGTGTTGATGAAGGAGAACGATCGTTCTACCGTAAACCCATGAACACACCTCACGACTCCTCCGCCGAACCGGGTGTTCGCGACCGGCTGCTCGATGCAGCCGAAGCGCTGATCTATTCGGGCGGCATCCATGCCACCGGCGTCGATGCGATCGTCAAGCGATCCGGCGCGGCCCGAAAGAGCTTTTATTCGCATTTCGAATCGAAGGAGGCGCTGGTCGTGGCCGCGCTCGAACGTCGCGACGAGCGCTGGATGCGCTGGTTCGTCGATGCCACGCTGGCGCGCGGCAAGGCGCCGCGCGTGCAGTTGCTCGGCATGTTCGATGTGCTGCGCGACTGGTTCGGGCAGCCCGACTTTCACGGCTGCGCGTTCCTGAACGCATCGGGCGAGATTCCCGACGCGGATGACCCCGTGCGCGTCGTCGCACGCGAGCACAAGGCACGCCTGCTGGCATTCGTACGCGAGCGGTTCGATGCGTATGCCGACGAAACCGGCATCGAGCGACGCGGGCTCGCGCGTCTGGCGCGCCAATGGCTCGTGCTGATCGACGGTGCCATCGGCGTGGCACTCGTAACCGGCGACGCAAACGCTGCGCGCGACGCGCGCGCAACGGCCGAACTGCTGCTCGACACGGTGTCCCGCTAGTCGAAGCAGCGAATCCGAACCGGCCGCGGGCGTCCGTGGCCAGAACCTGAACAGGAGCCATCCATGTCCGCATCCCCCGAAGTCCGTCCGCCCGTTCCGCCCTTCACGCTCGAAACGGCGCGCCAGAAGGTGCGCGCCGCCGAGGACGGATGGAACACGCGCGACCCGCAACGCGTGTCGCTCGCCTATACGCCGCAAAGCCGATGGCGCAACCGTGCGGAATTCGTGACCGGCCGCGACGAGATCGTCGGGCTGCTGCAGCGCAAGTGGACGCGCGAGCTCGACTACCGGTTGATCAAGGAGCTGTGGGCGTTCGACGGCAATCGCATCGCAGTGCGCTTTGCATACGAATGGCATGACGACGCCGGCAACTGGTTCCGTTCGTACGGCAACGAAAACTGGGAGTTCGACGAGAACGGCCTGATGGCGCATCGTCACGCGAGCATCAACGACCTGCCGATTCGCGAGCAGGATCGTCTCTATCACTGGCCGCTCGGCCGTCGTCCGGACGATCATCCGGGGCTGTCCGACCTCGGGCTGTGACGCGCGCGTCGACTCGGCGGATCGACGAACGCCTCACCGGGATACAACGGTGAGGAAATTCGGGAGTCGGTGCGCTGAGGGTGAGATTTTTCGGGAGGAGGTGAAATGCCGCGTCGGACTGTGTGCAGTGAGCCGTTCGACGCGGCATCGCATCGGATAAAGCGGACGTGCCGCACATGTTGGCATCTCGTGATGCCCGTGTTTGCACGCAACGGTGTGCATCACGGCGTGAGGCATCTCACCGATCGCACAGCACCGGCAGTGGATTGACGATCGGTGTGCACGCGCGCAATGTGCAACTCACCGATCGGGTCGACGTCGATGACGGATAGCGAGAGCCGGGCGCGTTGCGGGGCGGTGTTGCTCACCACTCGACTTCACCGTGCAGGCGACGGTACGCGCACAAGTGCGCAAATGCGTTGCGTGTTGCTCACCGCACTTCGCTCACAGCTCGCCGAGTCGTGCAGTCGCTACCCGGCGCGTGCGAACGCGCCGGGCATGATCGTCAGCCGGCAATCCGCGCAGCGATCGCCTCACCCACTTCCTGCGTCCCAGCGTTGCCCCCGAGATCGCGCGTGCGCGGCCCCGTGCGCAGCACGTCCTCGATCGCGGCGACGATCGCGTCGTGCGCTTCGCGCTCGGGGCCGGCGCCGTTGCCGAGGAAGTCGAGCATCAACGCTGCCGACCAGATCATCGCGACCGGGTTCGCGATGGACTGCCCCGCGATGTCGGGCGCGGAGCCGTGCACGGGTTCGAACAGCGACGGAAACTTGCGGTCGGGGTTCAGGTTCGCCGACGGCGCGATGCCGATCGTGCCCGTACAGGCCGGCCCGAGATCCGACAGGATGTCGCCGAACAGGTTCGACGCGACGACGACGTCGAAGCGGTCCGGCTGCAGCACGAAGCGCGCGCACAGGATGTCGATATGCTGCTTGTCGACGGCGATGTCGGGATAGCGTTCGGCCATCTCGGCCGTGCGCGCGTCCCACCACGGCATGCTGATCGCGATGCCGTTGCTCTTCGTCGCGACGGTGAGGCGCTTCGCGCGCCGCTGGGCGAGGTCGAACGCGAATTTCAGCACGCGCTCGGTGCCGTGACGCGTGAAGATCGACTGCTGCATCACGATCTCGCGTTCGGTGCCTTCGAACATCGTGCCGCCGACCGACGAATATTCGCCCTCGGTGTTCTCGCGCACGATCATGAAGTCGATGTCGCCCGCGCGGCGGCCGGCGAGCGGCGACGGCACGCCGTCGAACAGGCGTGCGGGCCGCAGGTTGATGTACTGGTCGAACTCGCGGCGGAATTTCAGCAGCGAGCCCCACAGCGAAATGTGATCGGGCACCGTCGCCGGCCAGCCGACCGCGCCGAACAGGATCGCGTCCATGCCCGACAGTTGCGCCTTCCAGTCGTCCGGCATCATCGTGCCGTGCTGCGCGTAGTAGTCACAGCTCGCCCAGTCGATCTGGACGAAGTCGAAGCGGACGCCGAAGCGCGCGGTCACGGCGTCGAGTGCCCGCAGGCCCTCGGGCATCACTTCGCGGCCGATTCCGTCGCCGGGAATGACGGCAATCTTGTAAGTCCTGTCGGTCATGCAAATCTCCTTGGCTGGGCGGCCGGCTGCCTCGGGCGGTAGCGGCGCGTTACATCATTCTATTTATTTCCATTCAGATTAAAATCGTGCGAAAGGTTAATCGACTTTCCATGAATCGTGAACAAATCGCCGAATCTGGACGACCTGCGCGTGTTCAGCCTGGTTGTCCGCCTGACCAGCTTCAGCGCGGCCGCCGAGCAGCTCGCGGTGTCGCCCGCCTATGTCAGCAAGCGCATCGCGTTGCTCGAGGCGCAGCTCGGCACGCGCCTGCTGCATCGCTCGACGCGCCGCGTGACGGTGACGGAAGCCGGCGAACGCGTGTACGCGCGCGCCGAGAAGATCCTCGACGACGTCGATCATCTCGTCGAGGACGTGTCGACCACGCGCACGGTGCCGCGCGGCACGCTGCGCATTTCGAGCAGCTTCGGCTTTGGCCGGCACGTCGTCGCGCCGGCGCTGCTCGACTTCACCGCGCGCTTTCCGCAACTGAACGTGCGGCTTGATCTGTTCGACCGGCTCGTCGATGTCGCGGGCGAAGGCTACGACCTCGACGTGCGTATCGGCGACGAGATCGCCGATCACCTGATCGCGCGCCGCCTCGCCGCGAACTACCGCGTGCTGTGTGCAGCGCCCGACTATCTCGCACGGCGCGGCACGCCGCGCTCGCTCGCGGATCTCGCGTCGCACGACTGTCTGGCCATCAAGGAGCGCGATCACCCGTTCGGCGTGTGGCGGCTGAACGTGCGCGGCGAAACGGCAACGGTGAAGGTCGGCGGCGCGCTGTCGACGAACCATGGCGAAGTGGCCGTGCAGTGGGCACTGGCCGGGCGCGGCATCGTGTTGCGTTCGATCTGGGAAGCCGCGCCGCTGATCGAACGCGGCGCACTGTGTCGCGTGCTGCCGGACGCAATCCAGCCCGCGAACATCTGGGCCGTGTATCCGGAGCGCGTGGCGGCGTCGGCGAAGGTGCGCGTGTGCGTGGATTTTCTGGTGGAGACGCTGACCGGCTTGAATGCCGCCGCGGGTGTCGACATGGCCTGAAACCGGCTAAAGGTGAGCTTTTACGGGGGCATGTGCGGAACGTCGGCAAGCCCCGTTTCCGGCTCGCAACCGCGTCGCGAGCCGGCCGCGTCGAACGGTGACGCTCGCATCGCGGCCGCGATGTGCGGGGCCGGCCGACGATGGTGCCCGCACGCGGCTTACGCCGCTTTTGCCCCGCTTGCCGTGCCGAGCATCAGGTCGAGATTCTGCACCGCTGCGCCGGATGCCCCTTTGCCGAGATTGTCGAATACGGCGGACAGCAGCACCTGGCCGTGTTCGGCATTGACGAACACGCCGAGCCGCAGGTCATTGGAGCCGTTCAGTGCTTGCGGATCGAGATGCGTGATCGCTTGCGTCACCGCGAGCGGCGTGACGTCGACGTGACGCGCGCCGGCGTAATGGTGCGCAAGACACGCATGCAGCCGCTCACCGGTCACGCCGGCAGGAAGCAGGCGCAGCTCGATCGGCACGGTGAGCACGATGCCTTGCCGATAGGCACCGTAGGCCGGCACGAACATCGGACGATTCGTCAGACCGGCATGCAGCTGGATCTCCGGCACATGCTTGTGCGCGAGTGCGAGGCCGTAGACCTGTAGCGGTTTCGCTTGCGAAGCATCGTTCGACTCGAATGCGTCGACGGCAGCCCGTCCGCCGCCCGAGTACCCGGAGACGGCATGGATGCTCACCGGGTAGTCGCGCGGCAGCAGGCCGGCCTGTTGCAGCGGTCGCAGCAGCGCGATCGCGCCGGTCGGGTAGCAGCCCGGATTGGTGACACGCCGCGCGTGCGCAATCGTCCGCGCGTGCCCGTCGGCCATTTCGGGAAAGCCGTAGACCCAATCCGGCTGCGTGCGATGGGCGGAACTCGCGTCGATCACGCGCACCGTCGGATTCCGGATGAAGCCGACCGCTTCGCGCGCGGCCGCGTCGGGCAGGCACAGGATCGCGATGTCGGCTGCGTTGATCGCTTCGGCGCGCCGTACGGGATCCTTGCGCTCGGTGTCCGGCAGCGTGACGAGCTGCAGGTCGTCACGCCCGCGCAGGCGTTCGTGGATCAGCAATCCGGTCGTGCCTTGATCGCCGTCGATGTAGACAGTGGGCTGGCTCATGAGGGTCGCGTTCCTTCGGTTCGGTCGTCGGGAAAGCCATATCCTCCGCTGAACACCTAGAATAGGAAAAGTTGAATTTGCTGACTGCGAAATTCAGTTTTCTTGAACGAGAGGTGAAGGATGCGAGAGATCAGCCTGGACCGTCTGCGCACGCTGGTCGCCATCGCGGACCACGGGTCATTTGTCGCGGCGGCGCAATGGCTGCATCTCGCGCCGCCGACCGTCAGTCTTCACATTGCCGAACTGGAAAGCCGGATCGGCGCGCCGTTGCTGTCCCGCACGCGTGGAAACGTGCGGCCGTCGCCCATCGGCGAAGTGCTGGTGGAACGGGCGCGTCGCCTGCTGGCCGAGGTCGAATCCACGCTGGACGATGTGCAGCGGCAGGTGCAGGGGCTGTCCGGGCGCGTACGCCTTGGCGCATCGACCGGGGCGATCGCGCACCTGTTGCCGCAGGCGGTGGCCCGGTTACGCGACGCGCATCCGGACATCGATGTCCAGATCGCCGTGCTCACGTCGCACGACACGCTGGCGCGCATTGCGCAGGGCACGCTCGATGTCGGACTGGTGGCGCTGCCGCAGACGGCGGTCGCGGGGCTGTCGATCCGCGCGTGGCGGCGTGATCCGGTGATGGCGTTTTTGCCGGCGGACTGGCCGCTTCCGGCGCGCGTGACGCCCGGCTACCTGGCCGCCCGCCCGCTGATTCTCAACGATGCGACCACCCGCCTGTCGCGGCTCACGACGGAATGGTTCGCGCTCGGCGGCCACCGGCCGGAGCCGCGGATCGAACTCAACTACAACGATGCGATCAAGAGCCTGGTCGCGGCGGGTTACGGCGCGACGCTGCTGCCGCACGAGGCGGGCGCCCCGCTACCCGATGCACGCATCGTCATGCGGGCGTTGCGCCCGGCGCTGTGGCGTGAACTGGGTATCGCGCATCGTGCGGGGCCGGTCGAGCGGGCGACCCAGCACGTGCTCGATGCGCTGTGGGCGCTGAAGGCGCGCTAGCGCGCGCACGACGGGACAGCCGGCGCGACGGTTCGTGCCGCGCGCACGTGCACATCAGCCGCGCGCCGTGTCAGAGCCGGTTGTCCTTCGCGAGCGTCAGCACGCGGGCCCAGCGCTGCGCATCGCGCTTGTCCGTCATCGGCAGCTTCCATTCGCTGCGCACGGCGTCGTGCACGCGCACGACGAGATGCCAGCGGCCGCCGATCGGTGCGGCCTGGCAGCCGTCGAGCTGCGACAGCGTATAGCGGCCGTCCGCGCCGTCGTGCGACAGCCACAGCAGCCCCTGCGTCGCGGACACCCGCAGCTCGCCCCACGCGCGGTGCACGACGTGGGTCCAGCCTTCTTCCTTCGTATTCGGTGCGATGTCGCGGCGGCGCTTGATCCACCAGGCGACCAGCGCGATCAGGATCGCGGCGGCGAGCACGGCAGCCGCGATCGCGACCGGCTGGCCGAACTGCGCGGCGATGACGTGAAACAGGTGAACCGCGCCCCATCCGAGAGCGATGAGCGCGAACAGTGCGATGAAGATCGGCATGGCGAATCGGAGAAGAGGACGGACCGGCGCATGCATCGCGCCGATCCGTCGCACACGGCATTACCGTTTGCGGTGAATGTCGTGCGTCACGAAGCCCGCGTCGTTGTTGGGCAGCGCGAGGCCGTCCTTGACTGCGAGTGTCTTGCGGATGTCGTCGAGACCCGCGGTCCAGTGGTCACGCATCGTCGACAGACCGAACTGATAGTCCTTGTAGTGATGCTCGTACGCCTTCTGCTGGTAGATCAGGTGCTGGATGTTGTACTTCTTGCTGCACGACATCGCATCGGCCTCGATGCACCACGGATCCGCCTTGCGCTGCGCTTCCGGCACCTGGTCGAGCACGTGGCGCAGCACGTTGCGGTAGCGCTGTTCGCGCTGCAGCGTGTCGGTGACGAAACGCGTGCGGCTCGAATACTGCACGTCCTTCGTGCGCTCGGCGACGTCGGCCATCGTGCGCGGCAGCGGCCCGCGCGCGCTCCACAGATCGACCTGGAACGCGAGCGTGTCGCGGCGCGGCCGGGCGCGGAGCACTTCCATCAGCGGCGTATTCGACACCACACCGCCGTCCCAGTAGTACTCGCCGTCGATCTCGACCGGCGGGAATGCGGGCGGCAGCGCGCCGGACGCCATGAAGTGTTCGGGCGCGAGGCGGATGCGCGAGTTGTCGAAGTACACGAAGTTGCCGGTGCCGACATTGACCGCGCCGACCGACACGCGCGTTTCGCCCGAATTGATCCGGTCGAAATCGCACAGCTTCAGCAGCGTCGCGCGCAGTTGCGACGTGTCGTACCAGCTGATCTTCTCCGGATGATCCGACACGCCCGGCAGCGGCGGCGGGAAGCGCGGCACGAAGAAGCCCTGCTGGCCCTGCATCATCGCGCTCGCGGCCTGCGACGCGGTGAAGAACGTGCGGACCTGGTCGATGCTGTTGAACAGCGCGAACTCGAATGCGGCCGGAATCGTCGGGAAGAACGCCGGCTTGCAGATCGTTTCCCAGAACTCGCGCAGCCGCTCGACACGATGCTCGGGCGCGTTGCCCGCGATCAGCGCGGTATTGAGCGCGCCGATCGAGATGCCCGCGATCCAGTCGAGCGGGATGCCCGCCTCGTGCAGCCCTTCGAACACGCCGGCCTGATACGCGCCGAGCGCGCCGCCGCCTTGCAGCACGAGCGCGATCGTTTCGTACGGCAGCGTGCGCGCGGCGGCCGGTGCGCCGGCCTCGTGATGCAGGTCCGCCGCATCGACGGCCTGCTTTTCGGTGCGGGCGTGCGGCTTCATTGCATGAACCAGCCGTGGCTGACGATGAACGACTGGCCCGTGAGCGCGGCGCTCGGGAAGGCCGACAGGAACAGCACCGTCTGCGCGACGTCCTGAACGGTCGTGAACACGCCGTCGACCGTATTGCCGAGCATCACCTTCTTCACCACTTCGTCTTCGCTGATCCCGAGCTCCTTCGCCTGCTCCGGAATCTGCTTGTCGACCAGCGGCGTGCGCACGAAGCCCGGACACACGACGTGCGAACGAACATTGTGCTTCGCACCTTCCTTCGCCAGCACGCGGGCCAGGCCGAGCAGGCCGTGCTTGGCCGTCACGTACGCGGACTTCAGCGGCGACGCTTCGTGCGAGTGCACCGAGCCCATGTAGATCACGACACCGCCGCGATCGTCCTTGTACATGTGCTTCAGCGCGGCCTTGGTCGTCAGGAACGCGCCGTCGACGTGGATCGCCTGCATCTTCTTCCAGTCGGCGAACGAATAGTTCTCGATCGGGTTGACGATCTGAATGCCCGCGTTCGACACGAGGATGTCGACCGAGCCGAACGTTTCGGCCACCTTGTCGATCCCGCTGTTCACGGCTTCCTCGTTCGTCACGTCCATCGCGACGCCGATCGCCTTGCCGCCGGCCTTGACGATCTCGTCGGCGACCGCGTTCGCGCCGTCCTGGTTCAGGTCGGCGATCGCGACGGCCGCGCCCGCTTTCGCGAGCTCGAGTGCGATTTCCTTGCCGATGCCGCTCGCGGCGCCCGTGACGACTGCGGTCTTGCCATTCAGGTTGCTCATGTTCGAATTCCCGTGGTGAAAGGATTGACAGGGAGAAAGGACTGCGGACGTGTTACTGAGCCAGGTAATCGTAGACGACTTCGCCGAGGCCCAGTGTCAAATCTGCGACGATGTGGCGGGCTTCGACGATTTCGAGCACGGGCAGGTCGGCCACGGGCGCGAGCGCGTGCGGTGCCAGCTCGAGCGATGCGGGGCCCGTCCACGCGCCCTTCATCTTGATGTCCTGCATGTAGTAGCGCACGAGTTCGCAGACGCGCGCGGTGCCGTCGACGTGCGGGATGATCTTCAGCAGGAAATTGGGGCCGGCGAGACGCCTGGTCTGCTCGTCGATGTCGAGTTCCTTGTGCTTGTAGCCCATCGTGCCGGTGGCGACGCGCACCTTGCCGTAGTCGAGCGTGCCGAGCAGGTGGTCGGTGTTCACGTGCAGCGTGGGCGACGCGAGCTTCTTCGGGAAGCCCCACAGCTCGCGGCCGCCGGCGATCGGCGGGTGATCGTCGAGATACATCGCGAGCGTATAGCCGCCCGGCTGGCCGTTGTATTCGACGGGAATCACCTGGCCGCTTTCGGTGTAGTCGCCGAAGCCGGTCGAATCGGCCATGCGGATGAATTCGTAATGCACGAGCGGCTCGGTGACCTGCAGCGGCTCGGGGACGATTTCGCGGAGACGGTCCGGATCGGTGCGATACGTGATGATCAGGAACTCACGATCGACGAAACGGTAAGGGCCCATCGGGAAGGCGGGGCTGGTCAACGGCATCGCAAACGCTTTCGATCGGACATCGCTGGGTTTCATGCGGACTCCTTGTTGTTGATCGCTTCGTGGATGAGTGCTCGTAAGCTCGTAATCCTATGCCTGTGCGTTCCCGTTGTGCGATGCCGCATCTGGAATTAATTGTTGCCGATTTCGCAGCATTCGCAGCGTAAATATTGAGATGAATGACGTAAACGGTCTGGAGAGCACCCGGCGTCCCGATGTTGGCACGCGTCGGTGACGCCACGATGTGAAAAAGGTGAGTCTTTACGGGATGCCGGGTGAGCCTTTCCGGGAGACGGTCACGTACGAATGTGACAAATGTGTGAACTTGTGTTGCAGTGCAGGCTCTAAGCGCGTTAGCGGCGGCGGGCTTCGTCGCGCGGCCGTCTTATTAAGCATCGCTTAAGCGGGTGCGCCTTAGCATCGTTCGTAGCAGGCCGGGCAACCGGCCGATTTTTTACGCCCCACGCAACCGATTCATGCAGACCCTCAATCTCACCCTCTTTTCCGCCATCAACGCCGGGGTCTCGCCCCAGCCGGGCGTTGCCCGCCTCGCCCTCTTCGCCGCCGACTGGCTCGTCTATGCGTTGCCCGCGATGTTGCTGCTGACCTGGATCTTCGGCGCGCGCCCGACGCGGCGTCAGGCGATCGAAGCCGGCGTCGGCGTGTGCGTGGCGCTCGCGCTCGCGCAGGTCATCGGACATTTCTGGTTCTCGCCGCGCCCGTTCATGGCGGGCGTCGGCACGCAGCTGATTCCGCACGCGCCGGACAGCTCGTTTCCGAGCGATCACATGACGTTCGCGTGGAGCATGGCGGTCGGGTTGATGCTCGGCGGCACGACCCGGTTCACCGGGTTCGTGATGGTCGCGATGGCCGCGGCGATTGCATGGGGACGTATCTATGCGGGCGTGCACTGGCCGTTCGACATGGCGGGCGGCGTGCTGGTCGGCACGGCCGGCGCGCTGGCCGCGCACCTGTACGGACAACGCGTGATCGCGCTGCTCGAACGGCTCGGCGATTCGGTGCATGCCGCCGTGATGGGCCGCCGGCACGCGCCGTAAGCGGCAGAATATCGGGCAGGACGCCGTCAGCCGGGTGTCTTGGCCGATTCGGCCGATGCGGACGGGCCACCGCCCGCATCGTGCAGTTCAGGGGTATCGGCCGGGTGTTGCGCGGCGTCGCGGTCGAGTGCGCTTTCCTTCAGGATCGCGCACATCGCGACGAACAGCGCGAGTACCACCGCGGCAAGGCCGCAATAGCCGACGATCTTCAGGTTGCGAAGGAACGGCGAAGCGTGGCTTTCTTTTGTCATGACCGGGCGCTCCTGGGCGGGCTGCGGCGGCTGTCGCCCGACAGCGGCGTCGCACCCACAGATATATACCAGTCGCGATCGCGGTGCCAAGCCCGCTGGTGCGCCGACGCCACGATTGTGTCATCGGCCGGTCAATCTCAAGCGGGTACCCGTTTGCCGGGCACCCGCATCCATCAGTCTTCCAGCGTTTCGTGCACGGCCGCCGCGCCGCGCTTCCAGTAGGCCGCCGCACGGATGCGCGACTTGTCGACACCGCGCTCGCCGGTCAGGTGCTGGCGTACCGCGCGCATCGACAGCGCTTCGCCCGCCGCCCACACGTAGCCGTCGCCGGACGGCGGCAGCGGCAGGTCGCGCACGGCATTCAGCAGCACGTCGCCGTCCGCCGCGTCGGCTTCGGCGCGGAAGCGCCAGATTTCATGCACGTCGGCGCGCGTGTCGAACGCGATCTGCGCGGTGCGATCAGCGACTTCCATCACGACGGCTACACGCGCGCCGGCCGGCAGTTCCTCGAGACGCCGCGCGATCGCCGGCAGCGCCGTATCGTCGCCGATCAGCAGGTGCCAGTCGAAACCGGTCGGGACGACGAACGAACCGCGCGGGCCGCCGATGCCGAGCCATTGGCCGACACGTGCCTGGGCGGCCCACTGCGACGCGGGGCCCGGGTGGTTCAGCACGAATTCCAGATCGAGTTCGCCGGCGGCGCGGTCGAAACGGCGCGGCGTGAAGTCGCGCGCGACCGGCTTCGGTTCGCCTTCCGGAAACTCGGGGCCGTTTGCGCCGAGCGTCGGCAGCACGGGGCGTTCAGCGCCGGGCGGCGGGAAAAATACCTTCACGTGATCGTCGAACGACGCGGATTCGAAATCCGCGAGATCGGGGCCGCCGAGCGTGACGCGCAGCAGGTGCGGCGTGACGGTGTGCACGCGCAGGACCTGCAGCAAGCGGAACTTGAGGGTGTGGCGCACGCGGCTCACGGTGCGATCGGATGTGTTCTGCATCAGTCCGTTCTCCTTAGTGTTTGACGGGGCGGCGCGGATTACGCACCGGTGCCGCCTTCGATTTCAGCCGTCGCGCGGCGCATGATGGCGGCGATGCGGCGCTGTTCGTCGGCGTCGGCGGCACTCTTGTGCAGCAGTGCCCGCTTGAGCGCGAGACGCGCGTCGACGAACTCCGGCAGCCAGCCGGCTTGCGCTTCGTCCGGCGTTTCGTTGCCCGCCGATTCCCCGGCGAACGCGCGGCGCATGAACTCCATCTTGCGGGCGAGATGCGTGAGGCGCGCGAACAGCGTGTCGACGCGTTCGCGTTGCGCGTCGAGATGCGCGCGGCCGGCGTCGGTCAGCGCATAGCGTTTGCGGTTGCCTTCCGCTTGCGACGCGACGAAGCCGACTTCTTCGAGATACGTGAGCGCCGGATACACCATGCCGGGGCTCGGGCTGTAGAAACCGTTCGAACGCGTGTCGAGCGCCTTGATCAGCTCGTAGCCGTGGCTCGGTTGCTCGGCGACCAGCGCGAGCAGCAGCAGCTGGAGATCGTCGGAGCTGAACTGGCGGCCGCGCGGCATGCCGTCGTCGCCGAAATCGCCAAAGCCGCCGCGCCCGCCACGGCCGCCGAACGGGCCTCCGCCGAACGGATCGTGGCCGCGACGGTGGCGGCCGATCGCGTACCAGAGACCGGTGAACCACTCAGGGCGGCCATGCGCACCATGACCGTCGCATCGGGCATGGCCGCGGGAAGGGTTGTGTCGCATGATCGAGTCCTATATGTCGTAAAACATATCTAAAGATATATATCGAAAGATAGGTCGTCAAGGGGATTTATTGGGGCTGGATGGTGGGGCGAGGGAGGAGCGGGCAGCTTGCGGCGGAGACTGCCGTCGATGCGCTTCGTGTGATTCGTAGCGCGAGCCGGCCACGACGATCGGACGGTCGATGCGTTGCCGGCTTCTGCAGCCTGCGCCAGCCGTTGATCGTGACGCAGCGGCGTGCCGGCATGTATCCGCGCGTCGATGACATCGCGACAAGATGGCCGTGACACGCCTGAACTTCGCGGTAATTCATGTAATGCAATCTACCAAAACACCGGCAAACATTATTTAATTAGTTTGAACTGTTTAATTTATTTTCTTTTGATCAAACAAAACTTCCGCGCCAGCAAAGGTATTTAAATGCACCCCGTCATTCAATGTGGTGTTTCCGCTTGACGTAAGCCTGTCATGGGTTACGAGGCAGTTAAGATTTTCGACCCTTTATGTTTGAAGTGAGGAATTCTTCGAAATGTAAAGCATTGCAATATTAAAGCGGGATTTGGGTATTTCGATTGCGGCGCATGATTTTGTTTGGCAGGATTTTCATCAAGTCGCTCGGCTTTAAAACAACAAAACAATCGACCATTCAATCAGTCGAAATAATACACACCGGACGAGCGACGATCCGAAAGGAAGTTGACGAAGAAACTGGTAACGAGGCGGCGAACGGTCGACACCGTTCGCGATCACTGAATCAATCGCTTTCCCGGGCGTCGACGCGTCACGCGAGCGATCCGGGCGAATCCGATACGGGGCGGCCATGGCGATACTCAAGAACGATTCTTCCGGGCAAGCGTGCCTGCTCCGCGCGTATCACGTGTTCGGCCGCGATGCCGCGCGCTGCGATACGGTCATCCGCGACGCGTCGGTGTCCCGGGTCCATGCCCATATCCGCTGGGTCGGCGGGCGATGGGAGCTCCACGATCACAGCAGCAACGGCACGTCGGTATCGGGCACGCCATTGCGCGAAGGCGAGCACGCGGTGCTGCAGCGAGGCGACGTGATCCGGTTCGGCAGGGCGGGTGTCGCGCCGTGGCGCGTCGAGTCGCTCCACGATCCGGCCGATACGCTGTGGCCGGTACGGGGCGCCGTGCACCCGATCGTGCTCACGCCGCGCCAGATCCTGGCGGCCCACGCCGCGCAGCCGGTCACGATCGTCCGGTCGCCGGCCGGCGATTGGCTGTGCGACGACACGTTGCCGCCGCGCGCGCTCCATGACGGCGATGAAGTATCGACGGGCGACGTCACGTGGCGCGTGGCGCTCGTGCGCCACGGCTCGACGATGACGCTGCGCGCGCCAGCCGATCCGGCCGTGCCGGCCCGATTGCTCGAATTCTTCGTCAGCCGGGACGAAGAGCATGCGCGTGCGCTGCTGCATGTTCGCGGCGGCGTGGTCGATCTCGGCGAGCGCGCGCATCACTACAGCCTCGTCACGCTCGCCCGCGCACGTTCGGCCGACATGCAGGCCGGCTACGACGCTGCCACGCAAGGCTGGATTGAACTCGACCGGCTGGCGCGCATGCTCGGTATCGATACGTCCCATCTCAACGTGCAGATTCATCGCGCCCGGAGCCAGTTCGCGGCGCTGCCGGGGCTGGACGCGAGTCAACTGGTCGAGCGGCGGCGCGGCAGCGTCCGCTTCGGCGATTTCCCGTTCCGCGTCATGCGCGGCGAGCGCCTCGAATGCCAGTCGGTGCCGGGCGTCGAGCCGCGCATCGGCATGCATCGTCCGGCGCCGGATCCGGTCGTCCATTGCTCGTGAATGCGAAACGACAGCCCGGGTTGCCGACCGCGACACGCGCACGCGTCGTGCCTCACGCGCATGAATCGCAGCAGGCCGTCGCGCCTTTCGCGGTGCTGGCCGGCACGCGGCATTACCGGCTCGGCGCGTTGCTCGGCGAAGGCGGCAGCGGCGTGGTGTTTCGCGCGACGTGCGGCGAGACGGGGCAAGACGTCGCGATCAAGCTGATGCGGGACGATGTCGCGTGGACCGAAGCCGAGCGCGCCCGCCAGCGCATGCGCTTCCGGCGCGAGACGAGCCTGTGCGAGGCGCTGCGGCACCCGAACATCGTGGCGCTGCTGGACAAGGGGGAAGCGCCCGACGGGCGGTTGTTCGCCGTATTCGAGCGCGTGCAGGGCCAGACGCTGCATGACTGGCTTGCGATGCAGGGGCCGCTGTCTGCCGTCGACACCGGACGGCTGATGACGGAGGTGCTCGATGCGCTCGCGGCTGCTCATCGCCGCGGCATCGTCCACCGGGATCTGAAGCCGCAAAACATCGTGATCGAGATGGCCGACGACGGGCCGCACGCGAAGCTCCTCGATTTCGGGATCGGCGCGCTGTTGCCGGGCGCGACCGAGATCGCGCCTCAGGCCGCGACGCTCGCGGCCGAGGTGTTCGGCTCGCCGTCATACTGTGCGCCCGAGCAATTGCGCAACGAACCGCCGACGCCCGGAAGCGACCTGTATGCGTGGGGCCTGGTCGTGATCGAATGCCTGACGGGCGAAGTCGTGATGCAGGGCGCCAGCGTGGCCGACATTCTTTATCAGCAACTCGGTCCGGTGGATGTCGCGCTTCCGCCGTCGATCGCGTCGCATCCGCTCGGCTCGGTGCTGAGGCACGCGTTGGGCAAGCATCCGGCGCGGCGTGCCGCGTCGGCCGACGAACTCGCGGCGCGGTTTCGCGCGCTCAATTTCGCCTCGCTCGTCGGTCCGTTCGATGCCGGCCGCGCAAGCCGGCGCACGCGGCCGCACCCGTTCGCGCCGCGTAGCGACGCGATCGCAACGGCTGGCGAGCACCGGCAGGTCACCACGCTGTGCTGTTGCGTGACGATCGCCGGAGACGGCTGTCAACGCCATGCGGGAACCGATCACGGCGCCCTGCTCGACCGCTACGAGGCGCAGTGGCTGACGAAGTGCGCGGATATCGCCGTCGGCTATGGCGGGCAGGTCGACGAGCGGCTCGGCGACACGCTGCTGTTCCATTTCGGCCTGCAAGGCGATCTCGACCGGCCTGCACGCCGCGCGGCGCGTGCGGCGCTGGACATGGTGCGGGTGGCCGGGCGCGCGCGGTTGCCGGTACCGGCCGACGCCCGCGATGCCGTCGACGGCGAAGGCTGGCACGTCGAAGTGGCCGCTGCGATTCACGTCGGGCAGGTTCTCGCGCATGCGGCGCAGAGGGTGGGCGGATCGACGCCGGCCGCCGCGTCGCGGCTGTTGCGGCTGGCCGGGCCCGGGCAGATCCTGATCAGCGACGACGCGCGGCTCGCGCTCGAACGGCATGCCGACTTCCGGCCGACCGGGTTGCGGCTGGCGCGGGCGGGCCTCGTGCCGCAGCCGGTGCATGAACTGCTCGGCGAGCGTCGGGCCGATACACCGTTCGATTCGCTCGATGCCGGCATGCGGGCGCCGATGATCGGCCGCACGCGCGAACTCGATGTGCTGCTGCGCGCGTGGCAGGAGACGCTTGCACGCCATCGTCGCGCAATGCACGGTGTGCTGCCGCGCCTGGTCGTCGGCGACGCGGGAATCGGCAAGTCGCGCCTCGTATACGGGCTGTGCGAGACCGTGCGGACACAGGGCCACGCGTTCGCGCATTGCGGGTGCCTGCCGGAGCGGGCGAATCATGCGCTGTTTCCGATCCTGCGGTTCATCGGCGCGCATTGGCAGCTCGACGCCGACAGTCCGGCCGACATCACGCACGCGGCGATCGACGCAATGCTTGCGACGCTCGACTGCGATCGTGCGTCGGCCCGTGTCGCGCTTGCGACCTGGCTGGGGCTGCCCTGCGATGCGAAGGCGGCGAGGCGGCCGAGCGCGGGCGGACAGGACGCGCTGTTCGATGTCCTGGAGCAATTGATCGTGTCGCTAGGCGATGGCGCGCCGGTGTTGCTGGTCGTCGAGGATGTCCAGTGGATCGACCGCTCGACCGAGGATTTTCTGGCGTACCTGCAGCGCTCGCCGCGCGCGGCGGCGCTTTGCATCGTGCTCACGTCGCGACCCGCCAGGCTCGCGCGCTGGCGTGGCGCGACCGAGCGCCTGGTACTGCGCCGCCTGCCGCGCGACGACGCGCGGCGCCTGATGTCGGCGCACCTGGGCCAGGGCGCGCTCGATCCCGCCTGGCTCGACCCGCTCGTCCATCGTACGGCGGGCATTCCGCTGTTCATCGAGGCCGTTGCGCGCGAGCTGACGATGTGCGGCGCGGACGGCTCGCTCGCGGCGCTGCGGACGATGGACCCGTGCCAGCTTCCGCTCAGTCTCGGCGACATGCTCGGCCGCGCGTTCGACCGGATCGACGATGCGCGCGGCACCGCGCAGCTCGCCGCGACGATCGGGCTCGAGGTGGATGCGCAACTGCTGGCCGCGGCATCGCCGCATGATCGCGTCACGCTCGACGCGCACCTGCAGCTGCTGCTCGAAGAGCGGATCATGTATGCGCAACATCGGCGCGATCGCGTGTTCTATTCGTTCCGCCATGCGTTGATTCGCGACGCGGCGTACGCGTCGATGCCGCCGGCCGTGCGGTGCGCCAACCATGCGCGAGTCAGCCAGGCGCTGGCCGCGCGAGCCGATCACGGCGCGGACGCACCCGCGTTCGGCGCCGACGAACATGCCACGCGCATGTGCATCTGAATCCTGCATTCGATGCACGGATGTCCCAGCGGTGCCGCCACCCGCGTCCTACAGTGGGCCAGATAGGCCGATACGGCTTTCAGCGCCGGATCGGCTTTCGACAATCTGGAGACAACCCCATGACAGCCGACTACACCCTTCAACACCGGATCGCGGGCGACGCGTGTGACGCCGCGCGGGGCGAGTGGTTCGAGAAATTCGAACCGTGCACCGGGCACCTGCTTGCGCGCGTGGCGGCCGGCACCGGCGCCGACGTCGACCGGGCCGTGCGCGCGGCCCGCGCGGAATTCGACGGCGGATCCTGGCGCCGCTTGCCCGGCGCGGCGCGGGCGAAGCTGCTGAACCGGCTGGCCGACCTGCTCGAGCATGACGCGGAACGCTTCGTCGAGTTGCTGGCGCGTGAACAGGGGCGCCCCGCGATGGAAGTGCGCATGATGGACCTGCCGATGTCGATCGACACGCTGCGTTACTTCGCCGGATGGGCGGACAAGCTCGAAGGCCGCCAGATTCCGACCGGCGGCTTCATGGGGCGCCCGACCGTCAACTACACGGTGCGCGAAGCAGTCGGCGTCGCCGGCCTGATCGTGCCGTGGAATGCGCCGCTGATGATCGCGTGCTGGAAACTGGCGCCCGCGCTCGCGGCCGGCTGCACGGTCGTGATCAAGCCGTCGGAGGACGCGCCGCTCGCGGTCGGGGCGCTGGTGGACCTGGCGGCGCAGGCTGGTTTTCCGCCAGGTGTCGTGAATCTCGTGCACGGCATCGGCGCGTCGGTCGGCGCCGCGCTGGTCAATCACCCGGGCGTCGACAAGATCAGCTTTACCGGCAGCACCGAGGTCGGCCGCACGATCGCGCGCGAAGCCGGCGCACAGTTCAAGCGGCTGACGCTGGAACTCGGCGGCAAGGCGCCGCAGATCATCTTCGACGACGCGAATCTCGAGCAGGCGATCGCCGGCGTCGCGATGGGGCTGTTCGTCAACCAGGGGCAGACGTGCGCGGCCGGCACGCGCGTGCTGGTGCAGCGCCGTCACTACGACGACGTCGTCGGCGCGCTCGCGCATGCGGCGCGGTCGGTCAGGGTCGGCACGCCGTTCGACCCGGCGACGCAGATGGGCGCGCTGATCAGCGCCCGCCATGCCGACCGCGTGAAGACGCATATCGCCGTGGCGCTTCACGACGGCGCGACGATGGTCGCGGGCGACGAACCGGTGCCGTCGCAAGGCTTCTTCGTGCGGCCGACGGTGTTCGCGAATGTCGATCCGGCGATGCGCATCGCGCGCGACGAAGTGTTCGGGCCGGTCGGCACGATCATGCCGTTCGATACGGAAGACGAGGCCGTCGCGCTGGCGAACGACACCGTCTACGCGTTGTCCGCCACGCTGTGGACCCGCGATCTCGCGACCGCGCACCGTACTGCCGCCCGTCTGCGGGTCGGCGCGGTCGCGGTGAACGCGTGGAGCCCGCTCGACGCACGGCTGCCGTGGGGCGGCTTCAAGGAGAGCGGCGTCGGGCGCGACCTGTCGCAGAGCGGGCTCGATGCGTACCTGGAGGAGAAGGTCGTCACGATCGCGATGTAGCCGCGCACGTGCCGGCTCGGAGACACAACAACAAGATCGCGAGCATTGCTCGCCCGCCTATCCCATTCGACAGACACATGACTACTCAAGACCTGACCTTCGATTACGTCGTCATCGGCGCGGGTTCCGCCGGTTGCGTCGTGGCCGCGCGGTTGATCCAGCAGAACGCCGGTTCGGTGCTGCTGCTGGAAGCCGGCACGCGCGACGACAATCCGTTTCACCGGATTCCGGGCGGCGTGATGCAGGTGTTCCAGAAGAAATCGTGGCCGTACATGACCGAACCGCAGCCGAACGCGAACGGTCGCAGCATGATCATCGCGCAGGGCAAGGTGCTGGGCGGCGGCAGTTCGGTCAACGGGATGATCTACATCCGCGGGCAGCGCGACGACTACGACGACTGGGCGACGCAGTGGGGATGCACGGACTGGCGCTACGACGACGTGCTGCCGTATTTCATGAAGGCGGAAGCGAACGAAAGCCTGGGGCCTGCGTATCACGGCCAGACGGGTCCGCTGCCCGTCAGCGAGAACCGTTATCGCCATCCGTTGACGGCTGCGTTCATCCGGGCCGGGCAGGAGATGGGGCTGCGCTACGTCAACGATTTCAACGGCGAAGTGCAGCAGGGCATCGGCTATTACCAGACGACGACGCGCAACGGCGAACGCGCAAGCACGGCACAGACCTATCTGGCGTCGGTGCGCGACGACGCGAAGCTGAAGGTGGTGACCGGCGCGCTCGTGCACCGGATCCGGACCGATGCGGGGCGTGCGGTCGCGGTCGAATTCAGCGAAGGCGGCCATGCGCCCGTGTCAGTACGCGTGCGCAACGAGGTCGTCGTGAGCGCGGGAGCGATCGGGAGTCCGAAGGTGCTGATGCTGTCCGGCATCGGGCCGGCGGAGCAGCTTGCCGCGCTCGGGATCGATACGGTTGCCGCATTGCCGGTCGGCCGGAATTTCCACGATCATCTGCACATGTCGGTGCAGGCGTCGATTCGCACACCGGCGAGCCTCTACGGCGAGAACACCGGGCTCCGGGCGATGCGCCATTTCCTGCAATGGAAGTGCTTCAGGAGCGGGCTGCTGACCAGCAACATCCTCGAAGGCGGCGCATTCATCGACACGCTGGGCACCGGGCGGCCGGACGTACAGTTCCATTTCCTGCCGCTGCTCGACAACTTCGACAATACGCCGGGAGAGAAGCCGCCCGCGAGCGAGCACGGCATGTCGGTCAAGGTCGGCCATCTGCAACCGAAATCGCGCGGGCAGGTGGCGTTGCGCAGCAAGGATCCGTCGGATCTTCCGAGGATCGATGCGAACTTCCTGAGCGACCCGGCCGACCTCGACGGCCAGATCCGGGCCGTTCAGGCCGGGCTCAGGATCCTGTCGGCGAAGGCGCTGCAGGCGCACGTGAAGGAAATCGTCGCGCCTGCCCGTGTCGATCCGGCCGACCTACCGGCAATCGAGCGATTCGTGCGGCAGGACATCAAGACCGTCTATCACCCGGCCGGCACCTGCAGGATGGGTACGGACCCGCGGACGTCGGTGGTCGACCAGAAGACGCTGCGCGTTCACGGCTTCTCCAATCTGCGCGTGATCGATTGCTCGATCTGCCCGCAGGTGCCGAGCGGCAACACCAACGCGCCGGCAATCATGATCGGCGAACGCGGCGCTGACCTGCTGCTCGGTCGGTGAATGAGGCGGCGCAGGGCTGACCTGCGCTGACTTCGCGTCGGGCGATGCCGACGCGGTTTCGTTCGAATCAGAGCGGAAACACGGCCTTGAGCCAGAACGCCGCACCTTCCGGGCGGTTTCGCACATCGGTTTCCATCTGGTATTTGGCGGTCACGAACCAGCCCTTCCCGCTGTCGTACTTGATCGACGGGCCGATCGCGAACGCACGGCCGCGATTGCCGGCGATGGTTTGCCCGGCCTGTGAGTCGTCCGTCATCTGCCGGTAGACATAGCCGCCCGCGCCGACCGTCAGCCCGTTGCCGAAACCCCAGCCCGCCGAATAGTCGACGATGAATTCCTGGCCGGATCGGTAGTCCGTCGCGTGGTTGCGCTGGTTGAAGGTCCACATCAGCTTTGCATCGAACACCGGCCCGGTACGGCCGCCATACGAGATCCCCGCGATCGGCTGGATCGCCCAGACGTGTCGGCCGATGTTGGCCAGGTCGCTTTTGTCGTACCGGCCCGTAGGCGCGAAGAAATCGACGGCGAGCAGCGTGTGGAGCGTCGGCGTGACGTGCCAGCCGAGCGCCGGCCCGAACGTCATGTCGCCGACACCGGTCCGCCGCTGCGATTGCCCGCCCGCGTGCACGTCGAGCGTGACGAGCGGAAGCAGCGCATGCATGGCCAGCGACGCGCCGGCAAATGTGTAGGGTGTGACCCACACGATCCGTGGCGTCACCGAATAGGCAGTGATGCTGAAGTCTGGCGGCGCGACGTTGCGGCCGTCGTTGTTGCGCAGTTCGCCGGCGCGGTAGCGCTCCGCGTAGATCAGTGCATAGAGCCCCGGCGGCGGCAGTGCGCAGCACAGGTAGCCTTCCGCCCCGGTCGGGTAGACGGAGCCGCCGCCTTCGGTTGCGTGAGCGCCGTGCGCGACGACGAGCGCGGACAGCATCACGGAAAGGGAAAGTCGTTTCATCGTTTGTCTCCTCCTACGGCGCACGGCCGGAAGTCGTCTTTCCGCCCGTCAGCAGGGTGCCGCGCCAGTTTTTCGCTCGCATGTGTTTGCGTGCAGAGCCGTCAGGAGTGCGGTGCATCTAGGGGAAATCTTTACAGCGTCAGGTAGCGTTCCGGCCACCCATGGGAGTTGTGCGAATGTTCTTTCGCATCGATGCGCCGTACGCTACGAGCCGATCCCCTCTTATCGGTGCTGGCCGGGCGCGTGTCGTCACACATGACCGGAAGTCGGGCGAGTCGATCGTCGCGCTCGCTGCATGCGTACGCAGGCGGCCACGCAACGGATGTACTTGAAAGCCGGATTTTTCTGGAGGCGAACGTCATGATCGATTCGGAAGCGCATCCGCCGCTGCAGGCGGGCGGCGTGTCGTGCTGGTCGGAGCAGATCCGGCATCGGTTCTTTCCGCTGGAGCTCAACGCCGGTTCGTCCGGCGAATTCGACGCAAGCGTCGACGTGTTCGATCATGCGCGCTGCCGCGTGGCGCGCATTGCGGCCAGCGCGCACAGCGCCTCCATCGGGCGCGACGCCTGCAAGACGCTGAAGCACCGCTACGTCAAGGTGATCTGGCAACTGAGCGGCGTGGCGAGGCTCGAGCAGGGTGCCAGCGACGTGATCGTGCCGCCCGGGCATTTCACGCTGTACGAGGCGAGCAGCCCATACTGGATTCAAAACGACGCACACGGCGAATTCGTCACGATGCTGTGCGAAGTGGCCGACCACGACGCGCTGCTGGCGCTGGCCCGGCAAGCGATCGGCCGCGCGATGCCGACGACGGGCGGCGCGGCCGTGGCGCTCGCGAGCCTGCAGGCGATGATCGCCGAGGGCCGGCGCATGAATCCGCGCAGCCGCTTCGGCGTGCTGGAACTGGTGGCGACGTTGCTCGCCGAGACCATCGATTTCGCGGACGGCACGGCGCCCGCTTCGCGGCGCAAGATCCGCGAGACGTTGCTGCGCGACGCGCAGCAATACATCCATCGGCATCTGGACGACGGCGAACTGTCACCCGATCGTATTGCCGCCGCATTGAAGGTGTGCCGTCGCACGCTCTACCAGGCGTTCGAATCGATCGGCGAGCGGCCGCAGGCGATGATCCAGCGCCTGCGGCTCGAGAAGTGCCATGAAGTGCTGTCGCAGACCGGTGCCGACGGGGCGAGCATTACGCGCCTCGCGCTGCAGTCGGGGTTTTCCGATCCGGCGTATTTTGCGCGCCTGTTTCGCCGGCGCTTCGGCGTCACGCCGTCGCAGTGTCGGGATGCGGCGATGCAGGACGGGGGCGGTGCGGGATCGTCGGGTTAGTCGCGGCGTGCATTCGTTGCGATTCGAACCGACTCGATCGGAGGATGGCCGGCAGCGTGTGACGACGAACGCGGCAGCGCGGGCCGGCGCCGCGCCTGCGTCGTCAGGCGATCCGGACACAGGGGCGTCGCCAGAATCCGCCGGGGCGGCGGCCTAGAACCGCGTACTGAACCCGACCCGCGCGATCGACTGCAGCGCGCCGCCCGACGCGCCGTTCGCATCCATCACGCCGTTGATCTGCGCGTTGCTGCCGTGGTTCGCGCGCTGGTGCACGCCCGCCACGTACACCATCGTGCGTTTCGACAGCCAGTACTGGACGGCGGCCAGGAGCTGGTGCGCGTGCGCGTTGTCGAGCGAGTCGTTGCCTTTCATGTACGTGTAGCTCGCGCCGATCACCCAGGCCGGCGACGGCCGCCATGCGGCGCCGGCTTCCGCCGACCACGCGCCCGCGCCGTTCCGCGCATTGCGTACGGTCGTGAAGAGCGCTTTCCCGGTGACCGTGCCGAGCGTGTAGTGCACGCCCGCGCCCCAGTTGCGCACGCTGGTCGGCGGCAGCCCGTCGATCGCGCCGTACTTCTGGTTCGTATAGGCCGCGCCCGCGCCGAACGGGCCGTTGTCGTAGCTCGCGCCGACGCTGACCGTGTTGTTCGCGCCGACCGACCCGGCGACGTTCCCGAAGCCGTACAGCGCACCGAAGGTCAGGCCCGACAGCGACGGGCTCGTGTACTTGACCGAATTCGCGACGCGATTGCTGCCCGCGACGCGATCCCAGTCGAAGGCGCCGGTCGGGTTGTTCGGGAGCGCGAGCTTGTCGAACGGCCCGTTGCGAAAGCCGTACAGGCCGACGAGATCCTGCGCGATCTCGTTGCCGCTCGCGGCCAGCGCGTCGACCATGAACTCGTACTGGTTGCCGAGCGTCAGCGTGCCGTACCGGTCGTTCCGCAGCCCGACGTAGGCCGTGCGCGCGAACAGCCCGCCGCCGATGATCGAGCCGTTGCCGAGCGAATACTGGTTCACGAGCCGGAAGATCGCACGTGTGCCCGCGCCGAGATCCTCCTTGCCTTCGAAGCCGAGCAGGTTCGGGAAGAAGATGTTGTCGTCGAACTTCGCGGCGCCGTGGCCGCCTTGATTGCTGACGTAGCTGATGCCGGCATCCATTAGCCCGAACATCGTCACGCTGCTCTGCGCGAACGACACGGCGGGAATGGCGCATGCCGCGAGCGCCAGAAGGGTCTTTTTCGTCATCTCCAATGTGCTCCTCACATGTTTCCGATCGGATCGGATATTTTTGATTGGACTACTGATTGATATGAATAAAGCAGAACCGGACGAATCCCGGTTCAGTGGCACGGGAAGGAAGCCGGTGTGTGACGGGCATCGGCGGAAGCAACTGGCTTGCCGATTCCCGCTGATTCCCGCCGATGCCCGTTGGGCCGTGTGCTAGACCGTCGAATACCCGCCGTCCACCGGCACGACCGCGCCGGTCACGAACGACGCACCGGGCGAGCACAGGAACAGGATCACGTCCGCGACTTCGTCGGCGGTGCCCCAGCGCCCGAGCGGCGTGCGTTCGAGGATGCGCCGCGACGCCTGCATGTCGGCCATCAGGCCGCTGCTGAGCGGCGTATCGATCCAGCCGGGGGCGACGGCATTCACGCGAATGCCGCGATCGGCCCACGCCTGCGCGAGCGAGCGCGTGAGCTGCGCGATGCCGCCCTTGCTCGCGCTGTACGCGGGGCGGTCCTTGCTGCCGAAGTACGTGTACATCGACGCCACATTGACGATGCTGCCGCCGTGTGCGGACAGCGCCGGCCGTGCGGCGTCGGAGGCACGCATCACCGACGTCAGGTTCACGTTCAGCACGAGCTCGAACTGGTCCATCCGGTATTCGTCCGCATGCCGGCTGATGCCGACCCCGTTGACGAGCACGTCGAGCCGCGGCAGCGCCGCGACCGTGCGCGTCAGCGCATCGCTGTCGGTCACGTCGAGTTCCACGCAGCGAACGCCCGCATGCACGGGCGCGTGCGGGCCGGCCGCATCGAGCCCGAGCGCGACGACCGACGCGCCGGCCTCCGCGAACCGCATCGCCGTGCGCGCACCGATGCCCGACGTGCCGCCCGTCACGACGACGGACCGGCCCTCAAACGCCCACTGACGACTCATGCTCGACGCTCCCGATGGTGTGTGCGCGACCGGCCGGCCGTTGCGCGGGTGAAACGAGGATCTTGATTTGCGCGCGGTCGGCGAGCAGCGCGTCGAAGCCGTCGACGACGGCGTCTTCGAGCGACACGGTGCGCGTGACGATCGATGTGAGGTCGAGCGCACCCGACGCGACGATGCGCAGCAGGTCTTCGTACGCATGCCGGTAGCCGACGCTCGCCGTGAAGGTCAGCTCGTCGTTGACCGCGCGGAACGCGTCGAAGCCGGCACGCGGCATCAGGCCGACCATCACGACGCGGCCGCCCTTGCGCAGCGCCTGCATCGCCGATTCGAACGTGGCCGGCAGCCCGGCCGCTTCGAAACTCGCATCGACGCCGAGCCCGCCCGTGGCCGCGCGGATCGCGTCCTGCAGCGCGGGTGCACCGAGTGCGCGTGCGTCGAACGCATGCGTCGCGCCAAAGCGTGTGGCCGCCGCGAGTCGTTCGGGCGAGACGTCGACGGCCACGATCGTGGTCGCCCCCTGCAGTTTCGCGAGCATGATCAGCAGCAGGCCGATCGGGCCGAGGCCGAACACCGCACAGGTTTCGCCGAGCCGCAGCTCGCCGCGCCGCAACGCGTGCAGCGCGACGGCCGCCGGCTCCGTCACCGCGGCCTGTTCGAGAGTCACGCCGTCAGGCAGGCGATGCAGCATGTACGCCGGCACGACCGCGAAGTCGGCCATGCCGCCGTCGCCCATCAACCCGGCGAAGCCCATCGATACGCACAGGTTGTACGACCCCGCGCGGCAATACGCGCACTGGCTGCAGCGATACTCGGGCTCGACCGCGACGCGATCGCCCGCGCGCAGCGCCGTCACGCCGTCGTCGACCTCGACGACGGTGCCGCAGAACTCGTGGCCGAGCGTCAGCGGCGCGGTGCGGCGCGACAGCGGATGCGGCGTGTCGACCGGAATCGCGTGTGGGCCGTCCGCATATTCGTGCAGGTCGCTGCCGCAGATCCCGCAGTACGCGACCGCGATGCGTACGTCACCGGGGCCGACGCGCGGCGTGTCGATTTCCACGAGACGGACGTCGCGCGGGCCATGCCATTGAAGTGCTCGCATGTCAGTGGCCTCCGAGGTTTTGTGCGTCGAGGCGGCTCGCGGCCGTGCCGGCGAGTGCGCGCTTGCGCAGCACGGCGGGCGCGGTCTCGACGAGGCCGAACGACAGCACGCATGCGACGATCGCGCCGGCGGCCGACGTCCACATCGCGAACTGCAGGCCGTACGTGTCCGCCGCGAGGCCGGCGACGGTCGGTGCAACGAAGCCGCCGATCAGCTCACCGGCGCCCATGATCAGGCCGAGCGCGCTGGCGATCGCGCGCGGCGGCACCGTTTCGGCCGGGATCGTCGCCATGAACAGCGTGAAGCAGCCGAGGCCCGTGTAGGTGGCGAACACGAGCGCGCCGAGCGCCCACAGCGAGCCGGCATGGATCATCACGATCGGGCACACGGCTGCGATCAGCGCGAACGCGATCATCGTCGGCTTGCGGCCGATCCGGTCGGAGATCGCTGGCACCGCGAAACCCCAGAACACCCACGCGGCGCCGAGGCAGGTCATCACGGCGCCCATGTCGGACGGCGACAGATGGCGGCTTTCCACGAGGAACACCGGCGCGAACGAGATGATCACGACGAACCACGTGAGAAAGAAGCCGCTGATCAGCATGCAGAGCAGGATGTTGCGCTCCTTCAGCAGCGCCCATCGGCTGACTGCCGCGCCGCTCGCGGCCGGTGCGCCGCCGGGTTCGGCCTGCGCGTGCCGCACGCCGCCGGGCGGCGCTTCGCGCACCCAGCGCCAGATGCAGAGCGCGATCAGGAAGCCGGGCATACACGACACGTAGAACGCCTCGCGCCAGCCGTACGCAGTCGCGATGCCGATGACCACCGGCGGGCCGATCATCGCGCCGAGCAGGCCGGCGGCGGAGCCTTGCAGCAAGCCCATGTTCAGCCCGCGGCGGCTCGGCGTCGAGCTTTCGACCATCAGCGATTGCGACAGCGGCAGCACGGGGCCTTCGGCGATGCCCATCAGCGCGCGGAACGCGATCAGGCTCGCGAAGCCGCCGACGAGCCCCGACAGCGCCGAGCACACGGAAAAGCCGAGCACGGCCGCGATCAGCAGCGGTTTGCGCGTGCCGCGGGCGTCGGACCACGCGCCGGTCGCGGCGCCGGACAATGCCCACGTGAGCGCGAGCGCGGACGACACCATGCCGAGCTGCGTGTTCGTCAGGTGCAGCTCGGCCGACATGAACGGGAACAGGAACGACAGCGCGAGGCGATCGAAGAACACGAAGCCGAACGTCATGAACAGGATCAGCAGCAACCTGTTCTCGTACGTCCACGCGGAGCGGGAGGAGGAAGGGGATGTCATGGTGAGCCTCGCCGCGCGTCAGCGGAACAGCTTCTCGATCGCTTGCGCGCCGAGGCCGACCTGCTCGTAATGCGCCTTGCACATCGCGATGTACGAGTGCACGTCGAAGTAGCCGTCGGGGTTGCCTGCTTCGTCGAGCCAGATCAGCGGCCCCTTGACGATGAAGAACGCGCGCATCGGCTCCGGATGATCGAACGCGACGAGCGTGTGACCTTCGCCCGGCGTCTCGTACACGAAATCGCCGCGCGTCGCGGTCCATTCGTGCTCCAGGTAGCCCCACTTCCCCGACAACGTGTAAGCGAACACCTCGTGCGGGTGATAGTGCCGGTTCACGAGCCCGGCCTTCTTGGCCATCAGGATGTCGCACCATTTATTCTGCGACGGCGAGATCCACAGCGGTCGCGACGAAACCGTTTCGGTGAACGGAACGTAATAGCGCTCGTCGTCGGTGGCCGCGTTCGCGATGTACGCTTCGGGCAGCGCATCGGGCTTGAACGGATTGGCAATCGGCGGAATGTTTTGCCAGAATTCGGCTACGGCTTTGTCGACCACGGTTTGTCTCCAGGTGTATGAGTTGTCGTGGGCTCGACTTTAGCCAGCCGGTGCGCGCCGCTCTTGACTGGGCTGGACGAATTGCTTGACCGCGCCGGACATTGCATCGCACCAAAATCCAGACGAACCATCCCCCAATCCGTGCCGTTCCGCACGACAGGCGCCCGCAGGAGGCGACGTGACGAATTCGACCGTTTTTTCCCGCACGCGAGGCTCGACGGCCGACGTGCCGGCGCGCGACAGGATGGCGTACTGGGATGCGTTCAATGCGGCGACGCTGGTCGGGCTGCGCTGTTCTTCGCTGTCGCCGGCCGGGCTCGAGGTCGAGAAGACCGACCTCGCGCTGCCGGGCCTCGGCATCGCGGACATCAGCGGTCAGGATCACGTGATCGAGCGCAGCCCCGCGCTGGTGCGCCAGCTGCCGAAGGAGTCGCTGTTCGCGTGCCAGATCCTGAGTGGCCGCGCGTATTTCATCCAGCGGGACCGTTGCCTGTTGGCGGATGCCGGCGATGTCGTCGTCTACGACACGTGCGTGCCCTATCTGTTCGGATTCCTGACGCCGATGCGGCAACTGCTGATCGATATTCCGATCACGACGTTCGACGACCGGCTCGATGCGGAGCTGGCGGCGCTGCCGCTGCGGATCGCGCCGAAACCGGGCGCGGGCGCGATGCTCGGTGCGACGTTACGCGCGAGCGTCGAGCGCTTCATGAAGGATCCGGTCGAGCGTGACGCCGTACAGTTCGCCGAACACACGCGCACGCTGATCGCGGAACTCATCGATGCCGAGGTGAATGGCGCGGGCGCGTCGCGTGCGTCGCTGTCGTATCTGCTGACCGCGAAGCAGTACATCGCGACGCATCTCGGCGACCCGGAACTTGGGCCGCAGGCTGTCGCCGATGCGGTCGGGCTGTCGCTACGGCATCTGAGCCGGCTCTTCGCGGCAGAAGGCGAGTCGATCACGCAGCACATCTGGTCGGAACGGTTGTCGCATGCGTATCGCGAGCTGACCGATGCGCGGCTGCGCAAGACGAGCGTCGGCGAAATCGCGTTTCGCTGGGGGTTTTCGAGCCAGGCTCATTTCAGCCGTGCGATTCGCGAGCGCTATGGCGCGTCGCCGATGGCGCTGCGCGAGGCGGCGCGGGCGGACGGGGGTGATTGCGGAAGTCGATGCAAATGAAACGGCGGCGCGTGTCTCACGCGCCGTTTTTTTTTCGTGAACGAAAGCGCCCGCGCGTCGTGTTGCATTACTCCGCCAGCATGAACTCGGCACAGCGCTCCGCGATCATGATCGTCGGCGCGTTCGTGTTGCCGGACACGATGCGCGGCATCACCGACGCATCGCAGATCCGCAATCCGTCGACACCTTGCACCGCGAGGCGCGGCGTGACGACCGCGTGCGCGTCGTTACCCATGCGGCAGGTGCCGGCCGGGTGATAGACGGTTTTCGCGCGACGCCGCACGTAGTCGGCGAGCGCGGCATCGGTCAGCGTCTCGGCTTCACGCACGATGCGTGCAAGCGACGGCGCGCGGATGATCTGGCGCGCGAGCGCGACGCCGCGCACGAGGCCGTCGACATCGGCCGGATCGGACAGCGCGCCGCTGTCGAACAGGATCGGCGCGGCCGGATCGTTGCCGCGCAGTCGCACCGAGCCACGCGAGCGCGGCCTGAGCAGGCACGGGTTGATCGACAGGCCGTGGCCGGGCAGCGGCGCGCGATCGACGTCGCCGACGAGCGTCGGCAGCACGTGGAACTGGATGTCCGGGCGGCCGCTGCCGGTCGTGTCGACGAATGCGCCGGATTCGACGACGTTCGACGTCAGCAGGCCCGTGCGGCACAGCATCCACTGCAGCCCGTGGCGCAGCGCCTTCAGCCCGCGATCCTCGCCCAGCAGGCTGAGCGGCGCGTGGCTGTGGCCGTAGATCGAGACTTCGAGATGATCCTGATAGTTCGCGCCGACGTCGCGGCTGTCGTGCAGCACGTCGATGCCGTGCGCGTGCAGGTGCGCGCCGGGCCCGATGCCCGACAGCATCAACAGCTTCGGCGTGCTGAGCGCGCCGGCCGCGAGCACGACATCGGCGCGCGCGGTGGCCGAGCCCATCGCACCGTTTTCCGTCCGCCATTCGACGCCGGTCGCACGCCGGCCGTCGAACCGGATGCGCGTCACGCGGCAGCCGGTCAGCACGCGCAGGTTCGGGTGGCCGCTCGCGTCGGCGAGATAGGTGGCCGCGGTACTGCCGCGCTGCCCGTCGAAGATCGTCGTGTGATAGAAGCCGACGCCATGTTGCGCGGCGCCGTTGAAATCGTCGTTGTATGCGATGCCGGCTTCCTGTGCGGCCTTCACGAACGCAAGGCTCAGCGGATGCCGGAAGCGCGTGTCGCCAACCTTCAGCGGCCCGTCGGTGCCGTGAAACGGCTCGGAGAGCCGCAGGTGCGATTCCGCGCGCTTGAACACGGGCAGCACGTCGTCCCAACTCCAACCTGTGCAGCCGAGCGCGGCCCAGTCGTCGTAGTCGTCGCGTGTGCCGCGCACGTACAGCATCGCATTGACCGAACTGCCGCCGCCGAGCGTGCGGCCCTGCGGCACGTAGGTCTTGCGTCCTGCCGCGCCGGGTTGCGGCTCGCTCTCGAACGTGACCGTGCGCCGGGTGCCGAGCACGCGGATGAACGTCGCCGGAATCCGGATGAACAGGCTGTCGTCCTTCGGGCCGTCCTCGAGCAGCAGCACGCGCCTGCCGGCCTTCACCAGTCGGTGCGCGACCGTGCAGCCGGCCGAACCGCCACCGACGACGATATGGTCGTACGTCTCCATCCCGCTTCTTCTCCTTGCTGTCGGGCGGCGAAACGAGTGCCGCCGCGCAGGAAGCCAGCTTAGCGACCGCTATGCGGGCCCATTTGACCGGGACGGACGCCGTGCTTGCCTCGCAGGGACACGGCGGCGGAGGGGGGACTAGCGTGCGTCGGCCGGCGCCCGCGCGCGGGTATCGCTCGGCGTCTCGCCGAAGCGCGCGCGATAGCTGCGGCTGAAGTGCGCGCTGTTGTTGAAGCCCCAGCGGAACGCGATCTCGCTGACCGTCAGGTGCTTCAGCGACCAGTCGCGCAGGTCGGCACGGCAGCGTTCGAGCCGCCGCGCGAGGATGTAGCGCGTGAGCGGCATCCCTTCGATTTCGAAGACGCGCGCGAGCTGGCGCGGCGACAGGTTGATCGCGCGACTCACCGACTGGCTGTCGAGGTCGTCGTCGGCGAGATGGCTGTCGATGAACGCCTTGGCGCGCGACAGCGTGTGGACGCTCGACTTGGTCGGTGACGCGTCGCCGTCGCGCAGCCGCAGCATCGACTGCACGAGATCGAGGATCGCGGCGGCGCGCCGTTCGCGTGCGTCGGGTGTCGGTTCCTGCGGCGCGGCGAGCAGCGCGTACACCTGCCGCACGGCCCACGACGCGACACCGTCGTCACGGTCGATCTTGACGAGGCTGCGGTAGCGCCACGGGCCGACGCGGGCTTCGAACACGTCACGCGGCACGTCGAGCACGGTCATCGCCATGTCGGCGGGAAAGCCGTGACCGTACGGCATCGACGTGTCGTAGAGGACGAGGTCGCCGGGCCCGTGCTGCATGCAGTCGACGTCCTGGAACGTATAGCCTTGCCCCGCGTGCATCAGGCAGATGAACACGGCGTCGCGCTGGTCCGCATGGATGTTGTGCGGCGTGCGCACGACCGCGTGCCGGTTCGCGACGATGTCGCAGGCGCCGAACAACCCGAGATCGCGCCTGCGCAGCGATGCGTCGATGCCTTCGGACGACTTGCCGCTGCATTCGATCCGTACGAGCGTGCGCGCGACATGGTCGACCCAGAAGTCGACGCGTTCGTGGCCGCGCAGGGCGCGCGTCGAGATCGTGGCGATCTCCGTGCTGGTGTCCGGCATGACGTTCTCCCAATGACCGCCTGAGCGGCGCAGTCTCGGGCACGTGGAATGGCGCGGTCAATCCGTGAAAGACCCGGGGCGGGGGCGTGATGCGCTTGCAGCGGGGCGTTGCGGCTGCAAGCGCGATCGATGTCCGGCTGAGTCAACACAAGCGGCCGTGCCGGTCAAAACGCGACGACGGTTTTCGTCTAGGCAGCGTGCATTTCGGTACGCACACGACACCGGCCGATCGCGGAACCGCGCAGACTGCGCGGTCCGATCGACCGGCTCGCTAACACCAACTTCAACCTGCGCTGACTTCGTCGATCCGGCGGATGTCGTCCTGATCGAGCTGAACCCGGATCGCTTCGCCGAGCGATGCCAGCTGCGCCAGCGACGTCGCGCTGGCGATCGGCGCGGTAATCGTCGGCCGCGCGATCTGCCAGGCGAGGGCGATGGCGGCAGGCTGCGTGCCGTGCTTCTCGGCTACCGCATCGAGTGCCGCAAGAATACGCAGCCCGCGTTCATTGAGATACCCGGCGACGCGATCGCCGCGCACGCTCTTCTTCAGGTCGGCCTCGCTGCGGTACTTGCCCGACAGGAAGCCGCTCGCGAGCGCGTAGTAGTTGACGACACCGAGCTTCAGGTCGCGCACGACCGGTTCGAGATCGCGTTCGTAGTCGGCGCGGTCGAGCAGGTTGTATTCGGGCTGGATGACCTGGTACGCGGGCAGGCCGTCGCGCTTGTTGATGTCGGCCGCTTCACGCAGCCGTGCGCCGCTGTAGTTCGATGCGCCGATGATCCGCACCTTGCCCGCGTCGATCAGCGTTTGATAGGCGCCGAGCGTTTCTTCGAGCGGGGCCGTATCGGCGAGGTCGCGGTGCGAGAAATACAGGTCGATGTAGTCGGTCTGCAGGCGGCGCAGCGAATCGTCGGCGGCTCTCAGGATGTTGTCGCGGGTCAGCCCCGCGCGCGCGGCGAGCAGCCCGACCTTGGTCGCGATCACGACTTGCTCGCGCTTGCCGGACCGCTTGAGCCACTTGCCGATGATCGTTTCCGATTCGCCGCCGCTGTTGCCGGGAACCCAGGCCGAGTAGACGTCGGCCGTGTCGATGAAATTGATGCCGGTGTCGGCGAGCGCGTCGAGCAGCGCAAACGACGTGTTCTCGTCGACGGTCCAGCCGAAGACGTTGCCGCCGAACGCGAGCGGCGAAACCTGGATGTTAGATGTGCCGAGGGTGCGTAGTGCCATGTTCTGCTCCGATATCTGCGGGTGACGGAATGGAACCGCGGGATGGGCCGAGACGATCACGGCGAGACGACGGGGTATGTGGTGCGGTCACGCCGTTGTCGCGGGACGCAGGACATTCTCGCCGATCGCTCCGAATCGTGCAGGCGGCGCACCGTCGCGATGGCGGACGGCATGACGCAGATGACGGACAACTCGTCCGCTGCGTGGGTGTTTCGCGTGGTTGCGTTCGATCGGGAACCGATTTTTTGTCGCGGCTGGCGCGAGGTGACGCGCAGCGGTGGGTGGCGTGAGGCGGGCGGCGGGCGGGAGCGTGGATGCTCCGGCATTGCGCCGAAGCGGGCGGGACGACGGGCGGCAAGCGGCCGCCCGCGCATTGGCGAGCCGGTCAGCGCAACTGCACCGCCGCGAGAAACAGCACCATGCTGCCGATCGCGCCATCCAGCACACGCCACGCCGTCGCCTTGCGGAACCATGGCGCCAGCAGTCGCGCCCCGTAGCCGAGCCCGAGGAACCACACGACGCTGACCGACATCGCGCCGATCGCGAACGCGAGCCGCGCGCCTTCCGGCTCGCGAGCACCGGCCGTGCCGATCAGCAGGAACGTGTCGAGATACACGTGCGGGTTGAGCCACGTGAACGCGAGCGTCATCAGTACGATCGCGAGGCCGCTCTGCGGCGGCGGCGCGACCGCGTCGCCGCGCACGTCGAGCGTTTCGTGGCCCGGCTTGAACGCGCGGCGCAGCGCGTTGATGCCGAACCACGCGAGATACGCGAGGCCGACGTACAGCACCGCATGGACGAAGGTCGGATAGCGTTCGACGAGCACCGACGCGCCGCCGACGCCCGCGCCGATCAGGATCATGTCGGACAGCGCGCACAGCAGCACGATCTTGCCGACGTGCGAGCGCATGATGCCCTGCCGCAGCACGAATGCGTTCTGCGCGCCGATGGTGACGATGAGCGAGCCGCAGAGTACGGCGCCATGGGAAAAAGCGAGCCAGTTCATGATGGGTGACAGCAGTGGAAGCAGTAGACGGATGAATCGGGTAGCGCTAGTCTGCGGTCAGCCTGAAAATAAGAGAAGCTAAATCACCTAATGCCGATTAAGGAAATCTAATGCTCGACTACGCGTTGCTCGATGCCCTCGCGGCCGTGATCCGGCACGGCTCGTTCGAGCGGGCGGCCAAGGAGCTGAATGTCACGGCGTCGGCCGTGTCGCAGCGCGTGAAACTGCTGGAGGAGCGGGTCGGCAGCGTGCTCGTCAAGCGCGGGCAGCCCTGCGTCGCGACGACGTCGGGTGCGCTGCTGTGCCGGCATACCGAGCGCGTGCAACTGCTCGAGGCCGAGCTGGGCGGCTGGATGCCCGCACTACCGGGCCAGATCGCGAGCGCGTGGCCGACGTTGCGCGTGGCCGTCAACGACGACAGCGTCGCGACGTGGTTCATCGACGCGGTCGGGCCGTTCTGCACGGAGCGCGAAACGTTGCTCGACCTCGTGATCGACGACCAGGATTACACCGCGTCGCGCATTCGCGACGGCAGCGTGCAGGGCGCCGTGACCGCGCAGGCGGAGCCGATCCAGGGGTGCCGCTCGGAGCGGCTCGGGCGCATCCGCTACCGCGCGGTGTGCTCGCCGGCGTTTTACGAACGCTACTTCAACGCGGGCATCACGCGCGATGCGCTGCGTCGCGCGCCGTGCGTGATGTTCAATCCGAAGGACGGGCTGCAGGCGCGTTTCATCCGGCGCGTGACGCGCGCGGATCTCGATCCGCCGCAGCACTGGATACCGCACGTCGCGGGCTACCTGCGTGCGTGCGAAACGGGATTGGGATGGGGGATGTGTCCGGACCGGATGGTCGACCGCCAACTGGCGGCGGGTGAACTGGTCGACATGTCGCGCGGGCGAACGATCGACATCGACCTCTACTGGCAGAGCTGGCGTTTGTCGATCGGCTGGCTCGACGATTTCAGCGCGGCGCTGAAGGCGCGCGCCGCGCTGTTTCTCGATTGACCGATCGCGTGACGCAGGCGGCGCGCGCGAGGTGCGCGCCGTGCGGCATCACATCAGACGTGATGCAAGCCGTCGAAATCGACGATATGGACGTGGCGGCCCTGCATTTCGATCAGACCGCGCTTCTGGAATTTCGACAGCGTGCGGCTGACCGTTTCGAGCGTCATGCCGAGGTAGCTGCCGATGTCCTCGCGCGTCATCCGCAGGTTGAATTCCGACGGCGAGTACCCGCGCTTCAGGTAGCGCGACGAGACGTCGAGCAGGAACGCGGCGACGCGCTCTTCGGCATTCAGCGAACCGAGCAGCATCGTTTGCGACGTTTCGCGCACGATCTGTTCGCTCATCAGCTTGTGCATGCGCAACTGCATCGAACCGGCCTCCGAGCACAGCGCCTTGAGCGCGCTGTACGGAATCACGCAGACCGAGCTGTCTTCCAGCGCGACCGCGGTGCGCGGGTGCGTGTCGTCGCAGATGCCGTCGAGGCCGAGCGCTTCGCCGGCGAGATGCAGGCCGGTGACCTGCTCGCGGCCGTCGTGGCGCGTCGCGACGGTTTTCAACGAGCCCGAACGCACGGCGTACAGGTTGTCGAATGCGTCGCCTTCGCGGAACAGCGCTTCGCCGCGCTTGACGGGGCGCGCCGCGCAGATGACCGACTCGAGGCGACTGAGCGCTTCGGGCGCCAGGCCCTGCGGCATGCACAGGTGCCGCATGGCGCACGACGAGCAGTGCGCGGCCTGGCGAGGAGCCCAGCTACCGGCATGAGGCGTGGCGGCGGGACGTGTGGCGACGGGCGTCAGCATGATCGTTTACTCCGGCGTTGAATCGACGGAATCATTGTCCCACCGCAACTTGCCGCTGTCGGGTGACAAAACGTCGCGATTGCCCGCGCATGCCGAACGCTGCTTACGCGGCCGTTTCGTCGACGTTGGCGGCCGCCGGAATCAGCAGCACGGGCAGCGTCGCGTGGCGCACGCACTGCTCGGCGATGCTGCCCAGCACGAGACGGCGGAACCCGCGGCGGCCGTGCGTGCCGAGTACGATGAGATCGGCATCGAACGCTTTCGCGCCCTCGAGGATCAGCGACGATACGTCGTTGAGCGACGTCGCTTCGCCCAGCTTCGTCTCGCCCTTCACGCCCGCTGCCTGCATCAGCGCGGTGAAATCCTTCGCGAGTGCGTTGCCCTGCGCGACGAGCTGATCGCGCAGCACGGACGGATCGTAGCCGGGCACGTTATAGTAGATCGCGGCGTTCTCGACGACGTAGAACGGTTGCAGCTCGGCACCGTGCGATTTCGCGAGCGCCAGCGCGGCATCGAACGCATGGCGGGACGTGTCGCTGCCGTCGACGGCAACCAGAATACGCTTGTACATAGTGTCTCCGAGTGGCGGGTTGAAACGAAGTCGGCCGGATGGCCTATCGGGCTGGGCAATGCGCAATGCTGCGAGGCAGAGTAAACCAACGGCCGGGACTTTGCAGTGAGGTGCCGGTCGCGCCGCGCGGCGGCGCCGCTTCCGTTTCCGCGGCGCACGGCCATGCACCTACGCATGCTGCGACCCGCGACGCGTCTCGTGCGACGTGGTGGCCGCTGTTGTCTGCATCGTCGGCGGGAAGGCGCGCGCGCATCGGTGTCGCGCGTGGCGCACGCACACGCCTCGCCGCGCACGCCGATCGCATCGACACGACATGGCGGTCACCAGGATGCATTGCCCGCATCGCCATTCAATCGCAACCGCGCCGTTTCGACATGACCTCGATCAACGCATGTGCGTCGGTGCAATTCACGGCGTGCATGGCGCCGCCCGCGCCGCTGCGCGGAATCATTCGTTCGTGCATCGTGCATCGTGCGGTTGCCGGTGCACGATCCGCGCACGGTCGCATACGCCGATCGCCGATCGCCGGCCGTCGGCCGATACCGGTTCGCAAACGAACGACCGATTCAAACGCCGCGCCGGCTATCTCGGCACGGCCGCCAGCTCGAAGACGCGCTCCGGCCGACGCTGGTGGCCGGGCCAGTACGTGCTGCCGTACATCCGGTGGACGGGCCCGAACAGCGCGTCGCTCAGGGGCGGCGGCGCGTCGAAGCCCTTCTCGATCACCATGTAGCCGGCACGCAGCGCGAACGCCGGATGATTGCCGCCGGGGCGGCTGTCGAAACCGGCGAAGCCGTCGCCGGCTTCCGGCATCGCGTTGACGAGCGACGCGTTGCTGCGCGTGATTTCGTCGGGCGAGATCGGCCCGCCGCCGGCGAGGCGCGACGCCTCGCGGTTCTTGCCATCGGTGTCGACCGTGCTGTCGTGCGTGTCGTCGTTGTCGAGCTCGATGCTGCGCGGACGCGAACGTTCGGTTTGACCGGATGATTCCATCGCGGCTCTCCTCGCGGCGAAGCGTTCCGGATCGAAGCAAATCCCGTTCCGGGCGTGACGGGAAAAGACGCGCGGGCGATCGCCGCGGTCGCGCGACGCGCACTGATTTGTCATGATTTATTTCAGCTAGAAGACGCGTTTTCTACAGAGTATGATTCTTTTCCTGCGAAGCGGCGACAGGGGATTCAGTCGCGCCGCCTCTGCCCGCGCCGGGGGGCCGCAGCACCCTTAAAGACGGGTAGTGAACAACAAAGCAAGGGACTAGAGGTGGCGGATTCATGCAAGCGACTACTGCCTTCACGCACCGCGGTTATCTGTTGAACTGCGCGCCCGCGCGCGCCAGCGACGGTTCGTTCAAACCCTACGTCGTGATCTCCCGATCGAGCGACGGGGAACTCGTTGCGAACCGATTTTTCCCGATCGAACTCCAGTTCAACGACGAAGGCGATGCGATCGCGCACGCGCGCGACTGGGCCGTGCGATGGATCGACGCGAGCAGCATCACGATCTGACGCCGTCGCGATCCAGTGCCATCGGCCGTCCGGCCGAGCCCCGGCGTGCCGCTCCCGGACAAAAAACGCGGTAATCTTGCGGAACCCGTCACTTTATTAGCGGCCGTGCGATCGAGCGCGGCTGCCTGCATTGGCATATGTCGACATCACCCGCCCGTCAGTGGGGCCTTGAAGAAATCGTCGCCGGCTTGCGCGAGTCGCGCGAGGAACTCCATCGCACGCGCCATCCGCGCGGCATTCGCGAACTGCCGTCGCGCGATGCAATCTGCAAGATTGTGACCGGCCTGCGCGCGTCGATGTTTCCGACGCACTACGGCGCAGCGGATCTGACCGACGAAAGCGTCGACTTCTACGTCGGCCACACGCTCGAAAGCACGCTGCGCATCCTGTCCGAACAGATCCGCCGTGCGTTGCCGTTCCTGCCCGAGCATGCCGATACGCCGTTCGCCGAGCTCGACGAACGCGCGTTCGAAATCGCGCGCGAATTCGGCCGGCAGTTGCCGGCGGTCCGCGCGCTGCTCGTCAGTGATATCCAGGCGGCGTATGCGGGCGATCCGGCCGCGCAGCACATCACCGAGATCCTGCTGTGCTACCCGGGCGTGCTGGCGATGATGCATCACCGGCTCGCACACGCGTTGCACCAGCTGGGCGTGCCGCTGCTGGCGCGATTCATCAATGAAATCGCCCACTCGGCCACCGGCATCGACATCCACCCGGGCGCGCAGATCGGCCCGAGCTTCTTCATCGACCACGGCACGGGCGTCGTGATCGGCGAGACGGCGATCATCGGCGAGCGCGTGCGCGTGTACCAGGCCGTCACGCTCGGCGCGAAGAGCTTCCCCGCCGATGGCGAAGGTGCGCTGGTCAAGGGCAATGCGCGGCACCCGATCGTCGAGGACGACGTGGTGATCTACGCGGGCGCGACGATTCTCGGCCGCGTGACGATCGGGCGCGGCTCGGTGATCGGCGGCAACGTGTGGCTCACGCACAGCGTGCCGCCCGGCACGAGCGTCGCGCAGGGCAAGGTGCGAGAAGGCGGGAGCGCCGACAAGCCGTAACGCGGCGCGCGCCCGACGGCTGCCGGCCGTCGACGCGCGCACCGGTCAGTGCTTGCCGTCGGGCGCGCGGTGCTTGTACAGCACGTCCTGGTCGACGCGGATCAGGTTCTGCCCCGCATCGACGACGAAATCCACACCGTTGTACGCGTTGCCCGTCAGCATCAGGATCGCGCTCGCGACGTCGTCGGGGCCCGCGATGCGCGCGAGCGGCGTCGAGGCGCGGCTCGCGTGTTCGAAGTCGGCCTGCGTCTGGTCGTCGCTCGGCAGCATCAGCCCGGGGAACACCGCATTCACGCGCAGCACCGGCGCGGACGACAGCGCGAGCATCTGCGTGAGGTTGCCGAGCGCGGCCTTCGCGACCGTATAGCTGAAATGGTCGCGGTGAAAGTTTTCCTTGATCTTCTGGTCGACCACGTTCACGACGACACCCTGCGTGCCGGCCGCGCGAGCCCGTTCGTAGAACGCGCGCGTGAGCAGGATCGGCGCGCGGCAGTTGACGGCCCACGCCTGGTCGAACGCCGCGAGGTCGAAGCTCGGGAAATGGTCCTGCCAGAACACCGACGCGTTGTTGACGAGCACGTCGAGGCGCCCGAAGCGCGCATATACCTCATCGATCAGCGCGGTGATCTGCGCGGCATCCGACAGGTCGGCCTGCAACGCGACCGAATCGTGTCCGCGCTCGGCGATCGCACGGGCCGCCGCCTGCGCGGCATCGGCCGAACGGTCGTAATGCACCGCGGTGCGATAGCCGTGCGCGGCGAAATACTCGGCGAACGCGCGCCCGGCCCGGCGTGCGGCGCCGGTCACGAGCACGACGGGCGCGTGCGCCGCTTGCTTCGTCTGCTCCATTACGTATTCGTCAGATTCACGGAAGAAGGATTCGCGACGATCGACAGGAATTCGCGCCGCGTCGACGGATCGGTGCGGAACGTGCCGAGCATGCGTGACGTGACCATCTCGACGCCCGGCTTGTGCACGCCGCGTGTGGAAATGCACTGGTGCGCGGCTTCGAGGATCACGCCGACACCCTTCGGCTGCAGCACGTCGAACAGCGTGTCGGCGATCTGCACGGTCATCTTTTCCTGGATCTGCAGGCGCTTCGCGAACGCGTCGACGAGGCGCGCGAGCTTCGAGATGCCGACCACGCGATGATTCGGCAGATACGCGACGTGCGCGCGGCCGATGATCGGCACCATGTGGTGCTCGCAATAGCTCTCGAAGCGGATGTCCTTCAGCACGATCATTTCGTCGTAGCCGTCGACTTCGCTGAACGTGCGCGCGAGGATGTCGCGCGGCTCCAGCGCATAGCCGGCGAAGAACTGCTCATAGGCGCGCACGACACGCGCGGGCGTGTCGATCAGGCCTTCGCGGGCGGGATCGTCGCCGGCCCAGCGCAACAGCACGCGAACCGCGTCCTCAGCTTCTTCGCGGCTCGGTCGGGATGCGGCCGGCTCTGGCCGCGCGGACTTCTTTTTAGCCATCTATCTGCTCCATCGAATGCCGCCGCCGGGGCGGCGCGGAATCCGGGCATTGTTTCATGCTTTCGCGGGACGCGTGTGCGGCCCTGGGGCCCGGCACTCACTTCGGCCATTCGTCCTGCTCGTCGTTGAACAGCGACGCGACGACGCCGCGCAGCCACGCGGTGCGCGGATCGTTGTGATACTTGCGATGCCAGTGCTGCTTCAGGTCGAAGCGCGGCAGCGCCAGCGGCGGCTCGACGGGCACGATGAACGCGTGCTCGGCCGCGTACGCATAGCCGATCGCGTGCGGGACCGTCGCGATCAGGTCGGTGCGGCTCAGGATGAACGGCAGGCTCATGAAGTGCGGCGTCTCGAGCACCGCGCGGCGCTGCATGCGCTGCTTCGCGAGATATTTCTCGAGCACCTCCTGACTGCGGCCTTCGGCGCGCACCACCGCGTGCCCGCACGTGAGGAACTGCTCGACCGTGAACGGCGGTGCCTGCTCGAACGGATGGCCGCGCCGCATCAGGCACACGAACCGGTGCGTGAACAAACGCTGCTGGAAGAAGTTGTTGCCGTCGAGATCCGGGAAGTAGCCCACCGCGAGATCGATCGAACCGGCTTCGAGTCCACGCCCGACTTCGTCGTGCGCGAGCGAGACCGAGCGCAGGTTCGCGTGCGGCGCGCGCGTCGCGAACGCCTGCAGCAGCTTCGGCAGGAACACGATCTCGCCGACGTCCGACAGCGCGATCGAGAACGTATGCGTGCTCGCGGCCGGGTCGAAGTCGTGCGGCGCGACGAGGCCGCGTTCGATCTGCGCGAGCGCGTCGCGGGCGGCCGGCAGCAGTGCGAGCGCGCGCGGCGTCGGCTCCATCCCGCGCGACGTGCGCACGAACAGCGGATCGCCGAAGTACGCGCGCAGGCGGCCGAGCGCCGTGCTCACGCGCGGCTGGCTGACGCCGAGCAGGTCGCCCGCGCGGCTCACGTTGCGCGTGTCGTCGAGCGCGACGAGGTAGGGAATGAGGTTCAGATCGAGCGCATCCATCGCCGGGCCAGTATCGTCAAAACGTATACAACATATCTCCTGAATCGCGTTGCCGCATAGTCGGGAAAGCGCTCAAATGGCTTCCATTACTCGAACCAAAGTTCTGGAGACGAACAATGCGCACCCAAGTCGCGATCATCGGCGCCGGCCCGTCCGGCCTTCTGCTTTCCCATCTGCTGCGCCTGCAAGGCGTCGATTCCATCCTCGTCGAAGCGCGTTCACGCGAATACTGCGAGAACCGCATCCGCGCCGGCGTGCTGGAGCAGGGCACGGTCGACACGCTGAACGAAGCCGGCCTCGGCGACCGGATGCGCCGCGAAGGGCTCGAACACCACGGCATCGAACTGCTGTTCTCGGGCCAGCGCCACCGCATCGACCTGTCCGAGCTGACCGGCGGGCGCGCGATCACCGTCTACAGCCAGCACGAAGTGGTGCGCGACCTGATCGCGGCCGGCGTCGAGCATGGCCACGCGATGCACTTCGAGGTAAGCGACGTCGCGCTGCACGACGTCGAGGGCGAGCACCCGTTCGTCACGTTCAAGCACGCCGACGGCCGCGAAGACCGCATCGACTGCGACTACATCGCCGGCTGCGACGGCTTCCACGGCATCGCGCGCCAGACGATTCCGGCCGAGCGGCTGAACACGTTCGAGCGCGTCTATCCGTTCGCGTGGCTCGGCATCCTCGCCGACGCGGCACCGTCGCTCGACGAGCTCGTCTATGCGCATCACGACAATGGTTTCGCGCTGTTCTCGATGCGCTCGCCGACGGTCACGCGCCTGTACCTGCAGTGCAAGCCCGACGAAGACCTCACCGAATGGTCGGACACGCGGATCTGGGACGAATTGCACACGCGCTTCTCGAACGACACGGGCTGGACGCCGACCGAGGGCCGGATCACGCAGAAGAGCGTGACGCCGATGCGCAGCTTCGTGTCCGAGACGATGCAGCACGGGCGCCTGTTCCTCGCCGGTGACGCCGCGCACATCGTGCCGCCGACCGGCGCGAAGGGGATGAACCTGGCGGTGGCCGACGTCCGCGCGCTGTCCCGCGCGCTCGGTGCGCGCTACCGCAACGGCGACGCGACGCTGCTCGACACGTATTCCGCGACCTGCCTCGAGCGCGTGTGGCGCGCCGAGCACTTCTCTTACTTCATGACGAACATGCTGCATTCGTCGCCGGAAGACTCGCCGTTCGTCAATCGCCTGAAGTTTGCCGAGCTGAAATACGTGACCCGCTCGCGGGCCGCCGCGCAGGCGCTCGCCGAGAACTACGTCGGCTTGCCGTTCGACGACGCAGCGCCCCCCGAGGCAACCCGCCTTGACAACGCGCTGTGCGCGACTCTATGATCGGCCATCGTTCGCTAATCGAATCTAGGTTCGATTAGCGAACAAAACCGGGATCGACATCGGCCCCGGCGCGGCACGCGGCACGCGCGTGTCCCCTCGACAGGCCGCGCATCGAGCCGCGGGTTCGTATCAGGAAGAGACATGGTCAACAAGATTTTCGAATCGCTTCAGTCGGCGGTGGCCGACATCCACGACGGCGCGACAATCATGATCGGCGGCTTCGGCACGGCAGGCATGCCGTCCGAGCTGATCGACGCGCTGATCGAACAGGGCGCGCGCGACCTGACGATCGTCAACAACAACGCGGGTAACGGCGAGACCGGCCTCGCGGCGCTGCTGAAGGCGAAGCAGGTGCGCAAGATCATCTGTTCGTTCCCGCGCCAGAGCGACTCGCAGATATTCGACGGGCTGTACCGCGCCGGCGAGATCGAGCTGGAACTCGTGCCGCAGGGCAACCTCGCGGAGCGCATCCGCGCGGCGGGCGCCGGCATCGGCGGCTTCTTCACGCCGACCGGCTACGGCACCAAGCTCGCGGAAGGCAAGGAAACGCGCGTGATCGACGGCAAGCCGTATGTGTTCGAGACGCCGATCCACGCCGATTTCGCGCTCGTGAAGGCGTACAAGGGCGATCGCTGGGGCAATCTCGTGTATCGCAAGACGGCACGCAACTTCGGGCCGATCATGGCCAGCGCCGCGAAGGTCGCGATCGTGCAGGTGTCGGAAGTCGTGCCGCTCGGCGCGCTGAACCCGGAACACATCGTGACGCCGGGCATTTTCGTCCAGCGCATCGTCGAGGTGCCGCAGGCCGCGCACGCGGCCGAGCTGGCCGCCGAACACGCCACGTCCCAAGCCGCCTGAGGAGACCCGACATGAAACGACTGACCCGCGATGAAATGGCCAAGCGCGTCGCCCAGGACATCCCCGAAGGCGCGTACGTGAACCTCGGCATCGGCGTGCCGACGCTGGTGGCGAACCACCTCGACCCGAGCAAGGAAATCTTCCTGCACAGCGAGAACGGGCTGCTCGGCATGGGCCCCGCGCCCGCGCCCGGCGAGGAGGACGACGAACTGATCAATGCCGGCAAGCAGCACGTGACGCTGCTCACCGGCGGCGCATATTTCCACCACGCGGATTCGTTCGCGATGATGCGCGGCGGCCACCTCGACTACTGCGTGCTCGGCGCGTTCCAGGTGTCCGCGACCGGCGACCTCGCGAACTGGCATACGGGTGCGCCCGATGCGATTCCGGCGGTCGGCGGCGCGATGGATCTCGCGATCGGCGCGAAGCAGGTGTTCGTGATGATGGAGCACCTGACGAAGCAGGGCGAGAGCAAGATCGTCGCGCAGTGCTCGTATCCGGTCACCGGCGTGCAGTGCGTGAGCCGCATCTATACGGATCTCGCCGTGCTCGACGTGACGGCCGACGGCCTCGCGGTGAGCGAGATCTTCACCGACCTGTCGTTCGACGAACTGCAGAAGCTGACCGGCGTGCCGCTGATCGACGCGACGCAAAAGGCCGCTGCCTGAACCCCGAGCGTGCCGGCGCGTGCGCTTGCGCGCAGGCCGGCACGCTTGGGTGGACAATAGGCGCACGCCGTTTCCCCAATCTGATGCCATGCTCGAAGACAGCGCCCGCCTCACCTCCCTCATCTGCGGCACCGAGCCGCTCAACCGGATCTGGTCGCCCCGCGCGACGATCCAGCGGATGCTCGACGTCGAGGCCGCGCTCGCGCGTGCGCTCGCCGCGCAGCAGGTGATTCCCGCCGCCGCGGTCGCGCCGATCGAACGCGCATGCGATGCCAGCCGGCTCGACGCCGACGCGCTTGCGCACGGTGCGGCGCTCGGCGGCAATCTCGCGATTCCGCTCGTCAAGCAGCTCACCGCGCAGGTGAAGGCCGACGATCCCGAGGCCGCGAAGTTCGTGCACTGGGGCGCGACGAGCCAGGACATCATCGATACCGCCACCGTGCTGCAGTTGCGCGACACGCTCGACGTACTCGAACCGATGCTCGACGAAGCATGCGCATCGCTCGCGGCGCTCGCGCGCACGCATCGCGCGACGCCGATGATCGGCCGCACGTGGCTGCAGCAGGCATTGCCCATTACGCTCGGCCTGAAATTCGCGCAATGGCTCGATGCGCTGCTGCGCCATCGCGCGCGCTTCGCCGAATTGCGCGAGCGTGCGCTCGTGCTGCAGTTCGGCGGCGCGGCCGGCACGCTCGCGAGCCTGCGCGAGCAGGCGGCTGGTGTCACGGCCGCGTTGGCGGCGGACCTGAAGCTCAAGGCGCCCGCCGTGCCGTGGCACACGCAGCGCGACCGCATCGCGGAAGCCGCGTCCTGCTTCGGCATGCTGACGGGCACGCTCGGCAAGATCGCGCGCGACGTGTCGCTGCAGATGCAGACCGAAGTCGGCGAGCTCGGCGAGCCGGCGGCGGCGGGCAAGGGCGGCTCGTCGACGATGCCGCACAAGCGCAACCCGGTCGGCTGCGCGGCCGTGCTGACGGCTGCCGTGCGTGCGCCGAACCTCGTCGCGACGGTGTTCGCGGGCATGGTGCAGGAGCACGAGCGCGCGCTCGGCGGCTGGCAGGCCGAATGGGATGCCTTGCCCGATCTCGCGCGCCTGACCGGCGGTGCGCTGGCGCAGATCGCGCAGATCGTCGTGGGCCTCGACGTGAACACCGAACGCCTGGCCGCGAACCTCGACCTGACGCGCGGGCTGATTCTCGGCGAAGCGGTGATGCTCGCGCTCGGCGACAAGATCGGCCGGCTCGACGCGCATCACGTCGTCGAACATGCGTCGAAGGAAGCCGTGCGCACGGGCGCGACGCTGTTCGACGTACTCGCCGCCGATGCGACCGTGTCGGCCCACCTGTCGCGCGACGCGCTCGCGCGGCTGCTCGATCCCGCTCATTACGTCGGCGAGGCGCAGGCCTACGTCGACGCCGTGCTCGCGCTGCACGCGGGCGCGCAATCACCAGGAGAACATTGATGCCTTTCGCCACTGTCAACGGCGTGAAACTGCATTACCGGATCGACCGTGCCGCGCGCGACGACGCGCCGTGGCTCGTCTTCTCGAACTCGCTCGGCGCCGACCTGCAGATGTGGGCGCCGCAGATCCGCCCGCTCACGCAGCACTTCAATATCCTGCGCTACGACACGCGCGGTCACGGCCATTCCGACGCGCCGGCCGGTTCGTACACGATCGAACAGCTCGCCGGCGACGTGATCGGCCTGCTCGACCACGTCGGCATCGCCCGCGCGTATTTCTGCGGGATCTCGATGGGCGGCCTGACGGGCGCGGCGCTGGCCGCACGCTTCCCGTCGCGCATCGTTCGCGCGGTGCTGTCGAACACCGCCGCGAAGATCGGTTCGCCGGAAGTATGGGCGCCGCGGGCGCAGAAGGCGCGTGCCGAAGGGATGGCCGCGCTTGCCGACGCCGTGCTGCCGCGCTGGTTCACCGACACGTTCGTCGAACGCGAGCCGCGCCTGTTCGACGCGATCCGCGACACCTTCGTGCATACCGACAAGGACGGCTATGCGGCGAACTGCGACGCGCTGAACGCAGCCGACCTGCGCGAAGAGGTGAAAGGCATCGCGCTGCCGGTGCTCGTCGTGACCGGCGCGAAGGACATGTCGACGCCGCCCGACCAGGGCCGTGCGCTGGCCGCCGCGATTCCGGGTGCGCAGCACGTCGAATTCGACGCCGCGCATATTTCGAACATCGAGTGCACCGACGGCTTCAACCGCGCGTTGCTCGATTTCCTGACCGCGTGAGGCACCGGCGATGGATGACCAGGAACGTTATGAAGCAGGGATGAAGGTGCGTCGCGCGGTGCTCGGCGACGCGCACGTCGACCGTTCGCTCGAGAACCGCACCGAGGTGACCGACGAATTCCAGAACCTGATCACGCGCTATGCATGGGGCGAGATCTGGACGCGCGACGGCCTGCCGCGCCATACGCGCAGCCTGCTGACCATCGCGATGATGGTGGCGCTGAACCGCGGTGAGGAACTGGCGCTGCACCTGCGCGCCGCGCGCAACAACGGCGTGACGCGCGACGAGATCAAGGAAGTGCTGCTGCAGACCGCGATCTATTGCGGCGTGCCGGCGGCGAATTCCGCGTTTCATCTCGCGGACAAGATCTTCAAGGAGCAGGATGGGGCCGCCTAGGTGCGGCCGGTTAAGTACCTGTAGTCCGATGTTGAGTCGAGGCCCGCGGATGGTTCGCGGGCTTCGGCGATGAATGAACGTGCCGGCAGAGCATCGGCGCGCGGCGCACCGGATGACCGGTGCGCGAATAAAGGCAAGACGTGGTTCCGAGGCCGCGTCGCTTGTATATATCAGGAGACTCGCGATGAATCGCACACCCGTGGTCGATGTCCAGACCTTCATCAACGAGCAGCCGTTCGGCGGTTTTCAATGGCTCGTATTCCTCATGTGTTTCGTGATCGTGCTGCTCGACGGCTTCGATACGGCTGCGATCGGCTTCATCGCACCGTCGCTGCTCGGCGAATGGAACCTCACCAAACCGGATCTCGCACCGGTGCTGAGCGCCGCGCTGTTCGGCCTCGCGTGCGGCGCGCTCGTGTCGGGCCCGCTGTCCGACAAGCTCGGGCGCCGCTCGCTGCTGCTCGGCTCGGTATTCCTGTTCGGCGTCGCATGCCTGATGTCCGCCTTCTCGACGACGATCGGACACCTGACGATCCTGCGTTTCATCACCGGCGTCGGGCTCGGTGCGGCGATGCCGAACGCGGTCACGATGATGGGCGAGTTCTGCCCGGACAAGCGTCGTGCGACCGTGATCAACCTGATGTTTTGCGGCTTCCCGCTCGGCGCCGCGTTTGGCGGTTTCCTCGCCGCATGGATGATTCCGCATTTCGGCTGGCGCAGCGTGCTGATCCTCGGCGGCGTGACGCCGCTGCTGCTCGGCGTGCTGTTGCTGCTGAAGATGCCGGAGTCGGTGCGCTTCATGGTCGCCAACCACCACGCCGTCGACAAGGTTCGCGCGACGCTCGCGCGCATCTCGCGCGATGCGCTGAATGCCGGCTCGTTCGCGCTGACCGAAGCCGCACCGCAGACCGGCAGCAAGGGCCTCGGGGTCGTGCTGTCGCGCTCGTACATCGTCGGCTCGGTGATGCTGTGGCTCGCGTACTTCATGGGGCTCGTGATCTTCTACGCGTCGATCAACTGGATGCCGATCCTGCTGAAGGATGCCGGCCTGACGCCGAAGAGCGCGACGCTGATCTCCGCGCTGTTCCCGCTCGGTGGCGTCGGCGCGGTGCTGTGCGGCGTGCTGATGGACCGCTTCAACGCGAACCGCGTGATTGCCGTGTGCTACGCGCTGACGGCGGTGAGCGTCTACGCGATCGGGCAGGCGGCCGGCAACGTCGGGCTGCTCGTGCTGGTCGTGTTCGTGGCCGGCGTGCTGATGAATACCGCGCAATCGTCGATGCCGGCGCTCGCCGCCGCGTTCTATCCGACCGAGGGGCGCGGCACGGGTGTCGCGTGGATGCTCGGCGTCGGCCGCTTCGGCGGGATTGCGGGATCGTTCCTCGTCGCCGAGCTGACGCGCCGGCATTTCTCGTTCGCGGGCGTGTTCGCGACGATCGCCGTCGCGGGCTTGCTCGCGTGTGTCGCGCTGCTGATCAAGCAGATGGCGCGGCCGCATGGCGTGACGCAGTCGGCAGGCAAGATCGAATCGCTCGGGCATTGAGCGACGCGCGGGCCGGTGCGATGCGCCGGCCCCCTGATACGGCGGCCGTCGGGCCGCCGGCTATTCCTCCGTGTCGTGTTCCCGCACGAAGTTGCGCAGATACGCGCGCAGCGCGGCCTCCCGGCCGCGGTGATCGGCGAGGTTCGCGGCGCCCATGTCTTCCTCTTCACCGAACATCGTCGGCGGCGCGCTGTAGATACCGATCTCGATGTCCTCGCGCAGCACGCGAATCTCGTGCGTGAGCGGGTGATACTCGGCGATCCAGTGCATCCCCTCGATGTGCTCGCCCGCCCTCAGCAATGGCTTCATCGACACTCTCCCGGCAGCAGCGGCGCAACCGGCGAAACGGCTGCGCGCGCCCGTAACAAAAGGGTACGCCTGCATCGGGCGAATCTCAACGGGCGCGCGGTGAGCGCTCACTACGTCAGCAGGTGCGCGACCAGCGGATACAGCGACAGGATCAGCAGCACGGCCATCGTCATGTTGAAGATGCGCAGCGCGCGCGGGTTCGACAGGAAGCGGCGCAGGCCGAGGCCGAATGCGGCCCACAGGCAGATGCACGGGAAACCGATCAGGATGAACACGACGGCCATCCAGGCGGCGTTCATCCCGTAGTCGGCGGACAGGCGGACCGTCGTCGCGGCGGTCAGCACCATCATCCAGGCCTTCGGGTTGATCCACTGGAACGCGGCGGCTTCGATGAACGTCATCGGACGCGGCTTGCCGCCGTGCGCCTTCACTTCGCCCGACGTGCCGATGCGCCACGCGAGGTAGAGCAGGTACGCGACGCTCGCGGCTTCGAGGATCGTGTACAGCAGCGGCATGCGCTTGAACGCTTCGCCGAGGCCGAAGCCGACGCAGAGCATCAGGATCGCGACGCCGATGCTGATGCCGAACAGGTGGGGCATGGTGCGGCGGAAACCGAAATTGACGCCGGATGCGAGCAGCATCGTGTTGTTCGGGCCGGGCGTGATCGACGTGACGAGCGCGAACAGCATGCCGGCGGGCAACGCGCTGAGGGTGAGGAATTCCATCGCGGATTCTCCATTCGGGTCGGGACTGGGATGGAGGTCAGTTTAGCGACGGTTTTCTGTACAGTACCGGTACAGTTGGTTTGACGAATGCCGGTACGGGGGAGGGGTGGAATGATTGTGGGGGGCGACGCTTGTTGTTTCTCAAAAAAGATATCCACAGTCTCAATATGTTGTCTTTGAATAAAAGCGACGTTTCCTTGCTTGTGAGCTCGATCTGCAGCGTTATGAGTCGAATATTGAGTCAATTTTTGGGGAACGCATATCTTCGCACAATCTTATGACGATTGATGGCGTGCTTACCAAGTCCGCGAAGCCAGCACGCTGGGCGACGCGGTGGAGGAGGTGGTCAACGTCCCACTGCCGCTGCACAACGGCGATTATCTTCGTCTCGAACAGCACGGCACCTGGAAACGACAGCGGGGTCGTGCGGTCCCGTTGTCGCTTCTAGGGGGCAGCACCGCGCCGGCACCCGTCGCGCAGATTGAGCCGTGCTATTGTTTATGCGCCGGAACAAGTAAAAGCCATTGGACGATGGGCCAACAACAAGACCTGTACGACCGCTGGAAACAGGCGAGAGCGCAACTGAACGACCTGTTCAAGAAGCCCGAAAACACGCTCATTGTTCACTACTCTTGCGAGAGTTTTTACGACCAGACCAAGGCGGACTCGCCACGCGTCACGTCGATTGCAGTAAGAAACCTGCAATCCGGGCAGACTCATTCGTTTTCGATCCATTTTGCTGCAGAGCGCGCTCACGCCCTCGACCAGATTGAAAATCGGCATGACGAGTTTGAGCAGGCGATGCTGACGGACTTTTTTGCGTTCGCTCGCGACCATCAGTTTCACACCTGGCTGCACTGGAACATGCGAGACATGAACTCCGGTTTCCCGGCGCTGGAACACCGCGCGGCGGTGTTGGGCTCGCGAAGTTTCCACATAGACAAGAAGCAACTGGTGGACTTGTCTCATGTGCTCATCGCGATCTACGGCAACAAGTACATGGGTCACCCGCGCATCCGGTCGCTCATGGAAAAGAACCAAATCACGCCCCGCGATTTCATGGTCGGACAGAGCGAGGCCGAAGCGTTGGAGCAGAAGCGGTTCTTGGACATGCATCGTTCAACCCTGTCGAAAGTCGACGTGTTCGCCAACTTCGCCGAGCGCGCTCTTAGCGGGACGCTGAAAACCAACGCCAACTGGTTCGAGCGAAACGGGCGCTCCTTCAAAGCCGGAATCGAAAAGATCAGGGAGCATTGGTTCTGGGGGGCGTTGATTGCCATGGTCTTTGGAGCCTGGAACTACCGCGATCAAATCGTCCAGATTTTGGGGCTGGGCCTCGAAACATCTGGTGCACGGCTGACGGACGAAACTTGCCGCGTGTGCGGTCAGCGGTACTGCTCGGCGTGCTACATTCCCCGACAAAACAACGGGGGATGAACGTGCGAAGTTTCAACAGCGTGGTGGACGAGGCGCGGTTGGTCGCCAGTCCAGCCGAGACAGTGGCCAAGTACCTTGAAGATCGCGGTGCGCAGGTCGCAAAGCAGCCGTTCAGCGATACGGCTGACGAGCAGTTCGGACAGGCGCAGCTGGAACGGCACGATCCACTGATCGATCTCCCCGTTGTCCTTAGTCTCAATGTGCTGTTCGTGAATAAAATCCATTCTCATGAAGTCGACAGTAAAAGACCATGCTAGTCTGTCAGAAAGAACTTGATCATTAAACTAGATGAGCGTCTCTTTTAATCAAAGGCCCAAAAAAGTTGGGTCAGTTCAGGTTGAGGAAACGGAGAATTTGCCCGATGCCAACACATACTGGGTTGTGCACGGTCGGCTGGCGGCTGGCGGCTATCCTCTGAACCCATCTCGGGGAACTGACAGACAACGGCTTGCCGCTTTTTTGGAGTGCGGCTTTCTAGATTTTGTCGATCTTACCGAGCTAGGTGAACTTGATGAATACGCTCCGCTCCTCGAGGACATTGCGGCAGAACACAAGCAGGAAGTATCGCATACGCGTTTTCCGATTGTAGATCGAGGAATTCCGTCTCCGATCCTCATGGACCAGTTGGTCGCCCATTTGAGCAAGTGCTTAGAAAATGATCGCCGTACCTATATCCATTGCCTGGCTGGAGTTGGGCGTACGGGCATTGCTGTAGGCTGCTATCTGGCAGCAAGCGAAAAAATTGATGCGCTGGGCGTACTGGGATCACTTCGACTATTACGCAGTGGGATAGAGAAGTTCGATCGGTTTCCCGTATCCCCGTCTCTGGCAGCGCAGCGCGCATTTCTTCTGAAGTGGGTGGAAGTGCGTCGAGCAAAAGGCGGATAACCGCCGAAATTGCGCGGGTGTCCGGCCCCTTCATCTCCCTTCGAAAGGTCTGATCAACTCAAGGGCGCGTAGCACGTCAATCATTCTTGCGACATCGGAGGGAGCGATCCCCAGTTGTACGGCCATTTGCGTCTTGACGAGATTTGATGCGATGGGTGTGTGATAGCCAAGGAAAACCACTGCCATCGATCGATCAATACCGTGCATTGTCTGGCGCGTGCGAATATAGAAATTCCGTTTCAGTCTGACGATAAACGCGGGGGCAGATATAACGAACATGTCGCCGTGTCCTTCATCGTGCTCCGCGGCAACTGCGTATGGCAGATCCATTGCGATAAGACTGCAAAGTTGCAACTTGTGCGCGAACTCCAGGGTTGCCGATACGTCCCGTTCCAGGTCACGCTGACTATCGCCGGTAAAGAGTTCTCTTTGCATATACTCCATATGGAGAGGAGAGTCTCCACCTAGCATCTTCCGGCTTCGAAGCGCCCGCCATTTTTCCCTCATGTAAGTATCACCTCGAGCTGCTAGAAGCAGATCCATGCATGACTGCATGTAACGCCTGGCGAAGAGCGCACTTATAGGTGTATCAAAAGCGAGTGTCGCCCCCAGCAAGTCGTCAAAGGTGCCAAGCGTCGTGCTGTAAGCGCAATCGATGGCTGCCTCCTTCAACGCTTCAATATCGGACCCTGCAACGAGATTCCGGTACAGTTCCTCTCCCACCAGTGGCATGCCTCGCATCAGCCTGTGTCCATAGTCGATATCGACCCATGACTGACCGCCTTGTCGAAATCTAGAGCGCAGTTTCTCGATATCGGCCCTGAAGGTGGCGAAGGAAATCAGGCGATATTCGACTCTCTTTCCCTGGATGATTTCTGTGTGAAATCCTTTCGCAATGGTTTCGGGGACCTGTTCGGTGAGGATCAGGAAATCGTAATCCGAACTGGGGGTTGCAAATCCCTCGCTGACGGACCCATTTACGCAGATGACCAAATCATTGCTCAGAGATGCGAATCTATCTGAGAGATGAGCGGCCACATCTCGTGCGTTGTCAAGTTGAGGGTGATGTGTCATTTTGCTTGATCTGCTCTGTTAATCTCGTTTACGTACCCCGCGCAATTTCCAGAGCGCAAATGGAGGTGCGAATCAGCCTCCACCGTAGTGTCGTCGATGTCCGTTGGTGTGAGCCAGTCAGCATGGCGGGCAGGGCGCTCTGCAATCTGTGTACCAGACGGCGCATCCTTCGACGAGGACAGTATTCGCGAGAAGTGTTGGATGGTTTTCTGAAGACCTTCCTTGAGCCCGACAAGCGGGCCGGGCCACTCGAGCTGCGAGAGGGCTAAGCCGATATCCGGACACCTGCGGGCGGGATCGTCAGTCAGCGCTTTCGAAAATTCGATCGGGCTTTGTGACCCCGTCAACGCTACGATTGCCGTCGCGAGACTCGCAATCGAGATCTCACCGGGATTGCCGATGTTGACTGGCCCGCGAAACACGTTGGAGGTTTCCATGGTCGCGAGAATCCCTGCAACCATGTCGGAGATATAGCAGAAGCTACGGGTCTGCGCTCCCGTGCCGTTGACGCGCAGCCCGTTGCCAGTCAGAGCATTGACGATGAACTCGGGGATCACACGACCATCGTGGATGCTCATTCGAGGACCGTAGGTATTGAAGATGCGCACGATCTTCACTTCAACGCCCGCTGTCTCGGCATAGGCATGACAAAGGGCTTCGGCAACTCTCTTTCCTTCATCATAGCAACTACGTGGGCCGGTTGTGTTAACTGAGCCGCGATATGGTTCAACTTGCGGATGAACCTCCGGATCGCCGTAAACCTCGCTCGTAGAAGCCTGGATGAAAGGGACCTTATTGACCCTCGCAAGATCCAGCAGATGTCGCGTACCTTCAAAGTTCACGCGTAGCGTACGGATGGGGTCCTTTTGATAGGCAATGGGTGAAGCTGCGCAGGCAAAATTCAGTATCGCGTCACAGTCAATCCCTCTCGGACGCGTGACATCACCCTCTATGAACTCAAATCTTGGGTCCACGAAAAGGTGTCTGATATTTTCCATCGTGCCTGTGCTCAGGTCGTCCAGGCAAATGACAGATCGCCCGCTTGAAATCAATGCATCACAGACGTGACTTCCAATGAATCCTGCACCGCCAGCCACGAGAATGCGTTGTTTTGTCATTGTGTAGTCTTGCAATCCACCCACCTTATTTGCAACGTTCTTGCGTATCGCGGCGCGCGAAGTTGTGAATCAACTTGCTCGATCGCTGCCGACAACCGGATGTCGCCGCGCGGTGCAATATAGGCCGCGTTGGGAAACTGTCGAGATTGGACAATCAGCATCAGAGTGTGCGTGGAACCAGACCCGTAGCGATCTGTTCCCAGCAGTCCTCCACTAGGCTGTGGGCGGGTCGGGACGCATCCAGGATACGAAGATTGGGTATTGCCGGAAACAATTCGCGCGCGAATGCACGCTCGTTCCTCTTCTTCTCCAGAAAGGAGTTATTGGCTGCAGCCGGGTCAATGAGCCCCATCTGGTAAGCCTTGCGTAGTTCGGTATTTCGATGCCCAACCTCGTACTGGTCCATGGTTTCAAAGAAGGAAACCTTCCCGCTACGCGACAAGACCCGTTTCAATGCGAGATGGGGTGTCAAATCGAGATAGACGTAGAGATCTGGCTGGGGAAGCAATGCTGCGTTTGTGGATGTGAGCGCCGGGGGGATGCCGCAAAACCGGTCATATAACCTTCCCGTGAGGTCATATCGGTCACAAACCACAAGCTGCGCAGGCGAACCGGCAACCTGCTCCATGGTGTACGCAGCGGAAGCCCAGAGGCATGCGGAGACCATCTCGTTTGTAATGCAGTGATGGGCTTCGAAATTCCGGATGATGGCCTTGACCATTGGCTGGTCGTGGAACGATCGCTTCAGGAAGCTTACATTGGCCTGCGTCGCGCGCGCCTCGAGCGCCTGAATCAGGGTAGATTTCCCTGAGCCATCGGAGCCCTCAATGGCGACGAGGAATTTTACGGTGTTGGATTGCATCAGGAAAGCCCGGCAATGCGTGCGGCGTCGGCCGCTTCGCTGAATTTACCCTTCTTCATCCAAGTGGAAATTGAAAGTATAGTCCGCAGTTGAAGCGCTGCACCGAATACCTGTTCGCTGATTCCGCTATCGGACAAATACGAGGCCCTGTATATATGCGCGGTGTCTGCTTGACCACCGAGGCTGAGTCGCAGAAAGGTATACGCAGCGCACATCGCTGGATGCGTGAGGCGGCAATTCGGATCGATGATCACGATATCTCCATCCGCATTCAGCAGGACGTTGTCCATGGAGAGATCCGAATGGGTCAAGGTACCACCGCTTTTTTCGTGTCCGCAATCCGATTCGATGCAGCAGGTTGCAGCGAGAAATTGTGAACGCAGTTGCCCCCGGAACATTTCGTGCTGCGCTAACTGAGCAAGACGCCGTTCCCACTCGATCTCCATTTCGTCGGAGAAGGTGTCGGTCACACCTCGCCACGGTTGTTCCCTGTCGGGCCGACCGTATCCTTGACCGCCGGCACGATGCATAAGACTTTGAAGCTTGGCGATTCGCTTCGCCATGTCGGTTGACACATGGCCGAATCCGGCGAGCGGTGCGCCATTCACTCTCTCCATGACCAGAATGTCGGGCTCATGGTCTCGGATTGTGTTGTCAGCCAGCAAGACATTGGGTACCGGAACGCCGTTTGCTCGCCAACGATCCAGGAAGTAGGCTTCCGACTTTGCCGTGCCCGGTGCAATTGTAAGTTTCACAACCACCGGAAGATCGGACGAACGCTGTGTCCCACTTAGCACCGTCGACTGTCCGTTCGATAAAAGCTGCAGATTATGAAACCCGCCTTCGCACCGGCGATCAAGCAAGGCGTTGATAGCGGCCAGCGACCACGAAGAGCCATCACTAAAGCGTACATTCATAATTTCCCCTATCCCGTACCTGCTCACGGAGCCTGAAAAGTGACGAAAAGCGCTCCATGAACAAATCCCTGGCTTGTGCAGGATTCAATGGAATGATCCTTTCGGGAAGCGGGGAAAAGTCCCTCAATTCGTCGTAGTTTGTGGGTTCATTAAAGGTGAGGTCGCGCAGTTCGGTATGCAGTACGCGTTTGTCTGCAATCTTGATCTCGCTCGCCAGCGGATACGTGATTCCGAAATGCGAGAAAAGTGCAGATTCAACCTTCTTTTCAATTGCTTGATAGTCGGGAAGAAGCAGCTTTAGCGGCTTCGGAACATCGCCAACCAAGGCCTCAGCCGCATCATGCAGAAGTGCATCAAACTGCAGATCTATTCTGACACTCATGCTTACCAGAACACTATGTTGCGCGACGGAATAGAAGACCCGGCTATGTCCACCAAAGCGACAAATGTTCGAGAGCGAGTGCGCGATATCCAGAATGGAAATCTGGCTGAGCTCGGGTTCCAGCAAATTGTAGATCCCGCCACTGAAGGTGAGCACTTCCGCGTGTTTGAATTGTGTCATTTACGGTCTTTGTGAGTGGCACAGTTCATAGACTTGCTGTGAGATGTCGCCGATCGGCCGTCGCGCATCAATATAGTGCAGCAAGGTCGGATGCTCTTGATGCACGGTTGAAAAGTAATCAGCAAGGTGATCGTTGAATAGGGAGTTCATCAAGATGGACTCCCTTGCTATGCTACGCGCGTTCCGGGCCATTGCCTCTTCGTCAGGAAGGTTTAAGTAGACAATGAAATCCGGCCACAGTATCTGCTTTAACGACGGAACCATTCTCTCCGCTAGTGTGGCGCATCCTTCCAGAAGCGTCGCGGACAATGCATAGCAGTGAGCCAGGATGCTGTAGATGCTTCTGTCAAGTAGAAATACCGGCGTATCGGTGTTTTGAACGCGATCGGAGCGAAGCGCGTCCAGACTGGCGAATGTTGTGAGTGCCCGAGCTTCTTCCTGCAGATCCCGGGGTATTGCGCGGGGGAGATTTTTTCCTCCGCCAACCATGTCGCAGTAATCGACCATGTGCGTAAACTGGTCGGGCCAGCCAGCGCAGAGCGAGCGAGCGAGCGTCGTTTTTCCGGCGCAGCTTCTTCCTTCAATGGCGACAATCAAGGGATGATGAGACAATTTCAGCGCTCCGTTTTGCCATTGTCGATCGCATCTGCCGCAATCCGTAGTGCACCGAAAATTCCCGCTAAGCCGAATAACATACAACTGATTGGATAAAATGCAATATGGGCGAAGGATGTCCCTACTTCCATCTTGTTCAGGAAGAACCGGACAGTGAAGAGCTGCATGAGAACGATTCCGCAATAGGTAGCAACGAGAAATTTCACAGCCACCGAATCGCATGCCAACCACGCCCATATGATGAAGGGTGCAATGAAAGCGCAGCTCAACCATTCCAGCGAGATGAGTGCTGCGGATGCTGACAACTGAAAAGCACCGAGAGGCGACTGATGTCCGTAGCGCCTGAAATAGGACAGGAATCTGCCTGGACCCGCAAACCAGCGTGACAATTGGCGAAATTCCTCCTTCGGATCCAAAGGAACCTCGGCGTTGTCCAGACTCTTCACCGGAATCATCGGCTCACCACGGACACACAGTTCAAAACTGAATTCCATATCCTCGATCGGTGTTCGGGCAGGAAAAGGATGGTGCAGCAGGAACGAAAGTCGCGCGCAGAGACCGTGCCCCGTAACATGCGTATAGGTGTGACGTGCATGGGAGCAGTCCCTGATTCTGTTAAGCAGTTTTCTGAGTTCGTGGGCCAAGACGAATCGATTGGCCCGCAACGCGCCTGCGCCAGCGAGTAGTGTCGAAAAATTGGACATCGATCGCGGTCTGTGTCGGACCTGAAAGATGGACGATTGATGGAAGATATTTGCGTCCGGATGGTGATCGATGGCGGTGTTGAATGCCTCCAACGTATCCGTACGAGGGCGTGAATCGGCATCGTAAATCAGCCCAAAGGTGTGCTGAAGTTGAGTGTCCCTGATCTGGCCGGCTAGGTGAGCCAGTGCGTAGTTTAGCTGATCACCTTTTAGTCCGTACTGATGTGGATAGTGAATGTGCAGGCAGCGACCGGCCGATGCCAGTCGAGCTGCCATGGTGATCGTGTCTGTATTCGATGTGACAGCTATCCCGACTCTCTCGCGTTCCGTTGTTATCACCACGACCTGAACATCAGCAAGCTGCGTGAATGCGTTGAAATGATCGACGGCAGACTCGATGTTCGACGTTTCCCTGAGCATTGGAATAAGCACCAGAAACTTCCTGGACGTCTCGCTGCGGAGTCGGGAAGTATCCGTGGCAGACGAAAGGAACCCCCAGCTCCGGAATATTGCACGGAGCAGATAGCAATTCCGAATGATTAGGCACGCCAGGAACGCCGTTACGATCTGGACCATTTACTTTCTCCGAGTCGCAGGGAGATTGACGCGCACGCCAGCGCGATGTTCATCGGCACCGTTGAACTGCGTGATATTGGCGAGTGGATCGAATTCCATGCGGTGCGCAGGAGGAGGCAAATTGCCTTTTGCATATTCGTACTTCGCCTGCTGGCTAATATAATGAATGGGGTCCGAAATCAATTCCCCACTGTATGGAGCGGCTTCTTCGGAGCCCCATCGTGCCAAATACTGAGCGTGAAAGCCGTCACATATGTTTCGGGCGGCGCAGTTCTGACATTTCTCCGTATGGATATACGAGTGGCGAGCTTTTTGATCAGCGGATGCCGAGTAATACCATTCTTGCGACGGCTGACCCCTTAGCCCGCGATCGTACCAGCTGTTGTAGTCCCACTCGTGAACGTCATAAGGTAGCTGGTAGCCGGTGAATGCGTGGGACTCGAATCCATTCAGCTGGCATATTGGCATATATCGAACATTTGCTTCAATGCCGTAATCGTTGCACAGGTGCAAGGCCGGTCCAAGATGCTGCATGATTTCGGAATGTTTTGCCTGGAAAGGAATTTCAGGTGCGCCACGCCATTCGAAATAAGGGTTGAAGGTCAAGAAATTAATGATTTTTACATTTCTGGATTTTGCCAGCTCAACAATGGAGGACAGATCGAAAAGGTTGTCACGGATCAAAATACAGTTAAAACGCACCGGAATTTCAAGTGCATTCAGGTTGTCGATCGCCTGTACCTGACGATCAAAATTTTCGACGTTGCGGCCGTGCAATTGGGCTACGTTTTCTCCCACGCCGTGAATGGACATTAGGAAGTCGTGAACGCCAGCGGACTTGAACGCCTCAGCGCGCTTGCGGTCGGCCAGGTGCATGCCGTGCGTGATCAATGTCGGCTTGAGGCCAATGGAAGCGCAATGTTCAATTATTTCGAGCACTCGCGGATGAAGCGTGGGCTCACCACCCATGAAATCGACATACTCGTTTCCATAGTAGAAACGGAATTTTTCCAACGCATGCTTGGCATCGTCCAGCGGTAGCCACAGCTTGTCCTTCTTGTCGACGTTCTCGTCGTAGCAGAACTTGCACTTAATGTCACACTTGAGACCCAGCCAAAGCACCCCGCGGCGTGTCAGGGACCGATGATTTTTCGCGATGGTATATGCCATTTTCTGTATTCTTCTAAATGTAAAATTGCCTGTGTTTGAATGCACCCTTGATGCTGCCCCACCATATTCCAGCGGCTTCAACGAGTTGCGTAATGACTTTCTGAATTAGCGTGAAGCGGCCAAGCAAAACTAGTAAAACAGCGCCAGGCATGAGTGCAATGGCGAGTAGTGCGCGCTTTAAAGGGTAGGAATTCAGCACAAATCTTCGCTCTGTCAGGTGACGGTACTTTGCAAACAGCAAAACCTGGTATTCTGCGTAGAAGGCAAAGCGCTGAAAATGCTTCCTGAGCGTGGATCGGTCCTCGTGGTAAATGATGGCTTCCGGTTCCAGCCCTATGGTTTGTCCGGCGTATCCGAGCTTGTAGCAGATGTCGACATCGGCACCAGATTTCAATTCTTCGTCGAAGCCGCCAATTTGACGCACTAACTGAGCCCGGTAGGCGACATTTGCGCCAACGACATACGGATAGGGCGATGCGGGAAGGTAGCTCAGGAGCGATTGTCCGTTGACTATCGTTATGGCTGCCTTCTGGACCCACGTGTCCATGGATGCTTTCCTTATTGAGCCGCCGACTGCGGCGTGATTCGAGTTATCGAGCGATTCGACCAGTTTTCGCACCCAAGTATTGGTCACGATGACATCCGCATCGGTCATGAGGATGTAACGTCCCCGGGCATGCTTCAGTCCAATGTTCCGGGCCGCCGCGGAGTTAGGGGCTTCTTGATGGAAATAGTGGATGGCTAAATCATCTCGAAATTGGTTGCATATTTCTTCCAAATCACGAGTGCCATTCTCGATAACCAGAATCTCGAACGTATAGGGATGGGGCTGCTGAGATTTCAAGGTTTCAAGCAGCCGATTCACTCGCAAATCATTACAGACTGCGATAACTACGCTGGCGTCAATTTTCGATTTCGAATACATTGAATTGTCGACATAGCTTTGGAATAAACCCGACAGTCTTGTTGCGTGGGGAGGAGCACTTCACGCAAAAATCGATTCGGTTTCTTCGGAAATTGGAATAGCCGGAAGCGGCCCAGACGTCTGTCAGTGAGTTCTTGGACATATCCCCAACCTCTCCTTCGTGAGAGATTTCGACCAAGCAGCACGGCAGGACCTTTCCATCGGGCTCGATCAGTGCGTAATGTTCGGGCGTTCTGCACGCGGCCTTCGCCGCTGCGGGGCTAGGCCAATAGATTCCTTTTGAATAATTTTCATCAGAATTTTCTGATGAAAAGAAGGTATTCATTACCGATTCTGCATTGGTCTTGACAATGTCGTAAGGTGATTTATCGTTGATTCGACGCAAAATTTCAGGAACGATTTCATTCCGAAACTCTTGTATTTGGTCAACGGATAACAATGAGCGGCCTTCCACATCGCCGTAGACATTCATGAGATAGATCGAGGCGACCCCTGTTTCCAGACAATGAGAAAAAAGGTCAGGGAGTTCTCGGTAATTCTTGTTTGTAATTACCGTCATATAGTTGATACAGAAGTCCGGATAGTCCACTGCAACGGAACGCACGGTTGCAATGGCCGCCATGATTTTCTCTAGCGCGCGGTTGACGCCCCGCAGCTCCTCGTACAAAGCTGGATCGAGCGTATCAATGGAGAAGTTCCAGGCCATCAGACCTGCGTCGATCAGTTCCCGCACCTTTGCAGCGGAGACCTGCGTGCCAACGGAATTCATGAAGACGAACACACCCTGATGCTTTGCAGCCGCGCTGATGACTTCCGTGAGGTGTGGATAGAGAAGCGGGTCTCCGCCGCTCAACTGCATCGATTCCATGCCTAGGGCAGCGGCTTCGTCGATACTTTGCAATGCCATTTCCAATGGCATGTGCCCAGGATTGAACTTCGCGGCTTTGGCGTTCATTTCGAGGCCGGGTGTGTTCGTTCGGGTGTCACGTACCGGGATGACGCGCGCCTTATTTTTTTTCAGTACCTCTTGGTAGTAGTCCTGGCGAAGATCGCAGTAGGGGCATTTGTGAAAGCAGTAAACAGTGGGCTTTATGACCAGCTGCTTGAGGGCACGGGGCGTTTCGTTCAATTTTGGTTTTCCTCTGATATGCCAGGTTTTCCGGCGGCTGCATGGTTGAGGGGCGTGCCGGCAATCCACGAGTGCTGCAATTTGATACGAACAAGTCAACTGCGAAATTGTCTCCAATGCTTGGAACTCGGATCGGTTCGATCGACGGTCAATGCCAGGTTCACTGAATGGACGTATTGCCTCCCATGCTCTGGTAGAGCGTGACCAGGTTCTGCAGCTGACTGAACCGTGCCTGTGTCCAGAGCAGTTCGGCCGTTCGGTACGACTCCTGTGCATCGAGCCACATGCGAAGTGCGACGGCACCGGCGCGATAGCGGATTTCGTAGAGACGCTCAGCCTCGCGGGCGGCCGCTAGGGCTTGCGCCTGAAGCTCCGCCTGTTCGGCCAGCCGTATACGTGCGGACAGCGCGTTCTCGACATCCACGAACGCCTGGTATAGCGTCTGCCGGAAGTCGATCACCGCAGTCTCGTACTGGAGCTGCGCCAGTTCGGTGTTCAGTCGCATTGCCTTGAGGTTGAGAAACGGCAGGCTCAGGCCCGCACCGAGAATGGCAGTCGGGCTCGCGAGCAGATTTACCAACGACTGGCTCGCCGCGCCGACACTACCGGTCAGCGACAGCGTTGGGTAGTAACTGGTCCGGACCACTTCGATGTTGGCGAGTCGCTGCCGAAGATTCAGCTCGGCGGCTTGCAGGTCGGGGCGACGGCCCAGCAGATCTGCGGGCAACCCTTCTGCCAGGGTTGGCAGAGCGTTAGTCGGCAGCGCCTGGGGCTCGAGGCCCAGTACTTCCTCCAGCACGTTGCTGCCCGGCGCGGCGTTGAAAAGTACAGCTAGGGCGTTGCGGGTTTCTACCTGGTTTTGTCGGAGCTGAGACAGGCCGGCTCGTTGAGCGACGACAGCTTGCTCTGCCTCGCGCTGCTCTAGATTGGAGACGGCGCCAGCGATGTACTGGGCATGCACCAGCTCGCGTGTGCGTATGGCCGTCGCCAGGCTCTTTTCTCCAAAAGCCAGTCGCTGGTTGAGGTACGCCAACCGCCAATAGAGATCGGCGGTGGTGCATACAATGTTCAGCTGTACAGTGTCTCGGTCGGCCTCGGACGCCTGCAGCGCCCATCGCGCGATATCTCGCTGCCGCGCCAGCCTTCCCCAGAAGTCGACGGTGTAACTAACGGTGCCGTAAAGTGTGCCGCTTCGGATACGTGACACATCATCGTTGTCCAGACGACGTTCGCGGCGTGCATTCACGCTTGCCTGCGGGCCAATCTGCAGAGGATCGCCGGCAAGCTGCAGTTCGAGCTGAGCCTGTCGCACGTTCAGCGTGGCGGTAGCAAGATTGTTGTTGCGGGAGAGGGCGGAGGAGATCAACTTGTCGAGCTGTGCATCTCCGAACCCAGTCCACCACTGGCGTGGATGCTTTCCGGCGTCTGCGTGTGGGGTGTTGCCATCGGAATACACCCACTTTGTGGGTACGTCGAGTGGGGGGCGTTCGTAGGTCCTTGTCGCGCAGGCCGAAAGAATCCCGGACGCCGCGAGCACGATGGCTGCCAACCGATGGCGTTTCTTGCTCGGGGAACGCGGGAAGTCACCCGTCCCGAGCGCGGCGAGCATTGCAGCATGATGCCCGCCGCAAGCTGGCAGTTGTCGAAAGTCCGATCGGAAGGCGGAGGCACTTCCCTTCATTCGTTCCCGATGGCTCTGGATGGTTTCGATATGCACGGTGTCGGCTCGAACGCTAGGCGGCATGGACGGATCGAAGAAAGTCCATCGCCTGCGATGGCGTCAGGACTGCATCGATTCTTCCAGCCTTCATCAGCATGATTCTGTCCGCGGACAGCACGGTCTCCGGCCGATGGGCAATGATGAGCCGCGTGATATTGAGCGACTGGATAGCCTTGCTGACCGCACGTTCGTTCGAAACATCCAGGTGGCTGGTGGCCTCGTCGAGTAGCAGAAATTTTGGTCGCTTGTACAGTGCCCTGGCAAGCAGGACGCGCTGCTTTTGCCCACCGGAAAGGACAGCGCCCATGTCGCCCACAAGCGTGAAGTACTTCATCGGCATCGCGTCAATCTCTTCCGCGATATTCGCCATTTCGGCGCACTTGACGATCCACTCGTGGTTCGCTTCGCTATCGAATCCGGAAATGTTCTCGGCGATGGATCCACTGAAGAGGATGTCGTCCTGGAGCACCGTTCCAATCATTCGCCGAACCGCTTGCGTGCCGATGAACTGGAGGTCTTCGCCACCAATCAGGACGCGACCGCGGGCGCCCTGGTAAATCCCGAGGATGACATTGAAGATCGTGGACTTTCCGCATCCCGAGGGCCCGATGATTGCGACGGATTCCCCTTCCTCGACCTTGAAACTCATCCCATCAATCACATTTCTTTCGAACAGCGAATACTGAAACGAGACATCCTCGCATTGGAGCGTGGCAGGCAGCCTGTCGATATCGAATACCGACTGGTTGGTGGTCGTCTCCGCTTTGGACAGGACGATATCGCTCAGGCGGTCAGCGTGAAGCTGGATGTTCTGAATGACGAAGAGGTTGTCGATCAACGCTGCCACGCGGGATTCGTAGAGCAGCTTGTATCCAAGAAACGCGACAAGAGCGCCTATTGAATACTCACGATCTATGACTAGAATGGCGCCCCACCAGATCACGACGATGTTCTGGACGTCGAATATCAATACCCTCGACGCCTTGAGCCAGATCTCGATCTTCTGGGTGGCGATCTTGGCGTTGATTTGGCTGATGAACAGCGATATCCATGCGAGCCGACGTTCCCTTTGTTGCCCGTACAGTTTGACTTGCCGGATTCCGCGGATTGTCTCCAGGAGGTACGAATTCTGTTTCGCACCATGAATGATCTCGTTGCGGGACGCGTTTCTGAGCGCGGCGTTGATGAGCCACCGCACGGCGAGGTATAGGAGTGTGCTCGCCAGCACAACCAGACTCAACAGCGGTTGATACAGAAAGAGGATGACAAGCACGACGCACGAAAATGCGCCGTCGAGGAACGACTCCACGAAGGAGGTGGTGAGCATCCGTTGAATCGCGTCGATAGCCCCGAATCTGGAGGTCACGTCGCCGACGTGTCGCTTTTCATAGTATTCGAGTGGCAGCGTCAGCATGTGATCCAGAACATTGTCCTTCCACTGGACGTTCAGGCTCGTGCCAAGATACATGAGAAACCAGCTGCGAACCGTCGCAACAAGGTTTCTCAGCAGATAGACAATGGCAAAGCCTCCGGTAAGTACCGCCGTGAAATAGCGGTCGTTTGCGCCGATCGCATTGTCGATGATGAGCTGAATGTGATATGGCAATAACGCCGTCAGAAACTCGAGACTTAGCGCCAGAAGCAGAATCGCCAGCACCGCATTTGTACGGCCCCTGAGATTGCCGAGAAGCTGCAGAAGCGTGATGTTTCGTTGCTGCTTCACGGTGACAAAATCGGGGTCCGGCCAGATCTCGATGGCGACCCCGGTAAATGCTTGCGAGACGCTCTCCCAGTCGACCTGTCTCTCGCCATACGCAGGGTCGACGATGACAGCGTGGTTGGCGCCAATCTTCCTTAGAATAACAAAGTGATTGAAGTTCCAATGCAGGATGCACGGTAGCTTGATCTGCTTCAGCCCTGCCAGCTCGGTGCGGATAGGCCGGCTGCTCAAGCCGTTGTGCTTACACACGCGCAGGAGTGAGCCGAGCGAGATCCCCTTCAGCGATACCGAGAATTTTTGCCGGAGGTCGCGCAACGTCACGTGGCGGCCATGATAGTTGGCCAGCATCGCCACGCACGCGAGGCCACACTCAGTGGACTCGGTCTGCAGCACCGTTGGAAAGCGGGTTTTGAACAGACCCGACAGATATGCTTTCCTCTTCATGGGATTCAGTGCTTTAGCTTCTCGGAAACGGAAAACAGCGGGCGCAGAATCCATCGATAGATTCGATCCTGCTCCAGCATGATGTCGGCATCGACCGCAATCCCTGGCTTCAAGGCGTAGCGGACGCCGTCTGCAATGACGGTCTTGTCGCGGATTCTCACCTTCACAAGAAACATGGGCTCAGAGACGGACAATTTCGAGCCGAGTGCGATGTCGTTAGGCAACAGTGCGGTGCCAGATATCGAATAGACAGTGCCTGCCCCCTGACCAAATCTCTGATATGCGTACGCCGAGTACCTGAGGTACACGGTGTCTCCCTTCTTGATGAAACCGATGGCAGTGGCCGGTACCAGGAGGCGGGCTTCGATCTCCGAATCTGTTGGCACAATGAAGGTCACTGGCTTGGTATTGTCGTAGTACGAGCCACTGACCCCTTGAATGGCTGTCACATTACCGGACGCAGGTGCCTTGATGATCGCTCCCTTCTGATACTCGGCTGTGATGATCTGTTCTTCGAGCGTAAGCAGATCAGCCTTGAGCTGCAATACCCGCTTGCCATGTTCGGAGTCCGCCTTTTCCCGTTCGAACGAGAGATTCGAAACATCCCGGCCCAGGCCTTCCAACTGTCGCTCGCGTTCGTTGTAGTCGATGCGGCTGTTCAGCGTTGTGATGGCTTTTTCGGCCATGGCATCGTCTGAAATCGCTTCCTGCACGCGGGCTTCTCGGTACCGTTCTAGGCTGGCCGAAAGCAGTTCGTTCTTCTTTCTGATCGCGTGGATCTGCCTCGTGATGAGACTTCGCTCTTTCTGCTTTGAGCGCATTTGGTCGTCGATATTTCGCAGATTCTGGACGTGCGTTGCCGCTTCGCTTTCCAGTTGGTGTTCAAGGAGACGCTTGCGCTCAACCAGCAAATGGATGGTTTCCGAGGATGTTCCCCGATTGGCCAGTCCGAAGACTTCCGTCGATACGGCGAAGAGAGGATCGTCCTTGCGAACGGGCTGGTCCTCTGAAACGAAGTACTCGTTGATGACGCCGGGGCGGGGTAGATACACGGGTATGGCTCCCAGCGTCGAGAACAGTTCACCCTTCACGGTTGCCCTCCTGGTGTATGAGCCGAAAATGAGCAGCGTGAGCATTAGAAGAATGGCAACGCTGATGAGCGCAAGAATTCTTCGGTACGAACTGGGAAGGAACAGCAGTACATCCGAATGCAGCCGCCTGGAGTCCGCTCTCGCGCCCAGTGCTTCGCTTCGGAATAGATGTTTCTTGTCCATACAACACTACTTGCTTCACAAGGCCGGCCAGCGGCCAAAGAACACATCCAGGTCTGCAGTGACACATGCCCCCGGCTTGACCTGTTGGGAGAGAAAGCCGGCGTGGCTATCCAGTAGTGCCAGAATTGCGGCCTTGATGAGCGACCGTTGTGCATCCGTCGCGGCATCTTGACCAACGTTGACGATGGCAATCGCAGCGCCGAGCATTTCATCGACGCGCGTGGGATTGATCAATAGCGGCCGGGCAAGGTGATAGGCTCTTCTGAATAACAAATGGTCGAAGGGCTGCGCGGCAAGAGAGATCTTTTTCGCAACCAGGCAGTGGGGAGTCGCGAACGTGGGCGGGGGCTCCTGGCCGATGTGGGTGGCTGGCATCTGTCTCCAAAGCCAGCGCCGGATCGTTTCATAGATCAGGCAGCACAACTCCAGCTCCGCTGTAATGCGCGCCGCATGACAAACGGCTTCCACCATGCTTTTCGGTAACGTTCCGCTGTAATGCTCGGCCGTATCTCTCGCACTGCTGTCGGAGCACGATTGGCGTGTCGAAGTGATGTATCGGATGATTGTGGCGCTGGATGCTGCACAGGATTCGCTCTTCCCGATTAGGTGCTTGTTGCGATCCGCATAACGGTAGATGTCTTCCGCCGTAATTTCGTGGCCTTGCAGGTGTCCTTCGTGGTCGAGCGCCATCAAGGCCAGGATATTGACCAGGCCATGAAAAAAACGGGACACAATCGCACAAACGGCAGGAACCTCTACTGGTTCGCCGAGCATCTTTTGCATGAAGAAGATCTGCGGAGACTTGTATCCGATATAAGACACCGCATACAACGCGGCGAGATCGGCCGCGCCAGCTGCGACGATTGCATGACTGCGCAAACACCGTGCGATGTCGTCGACGAAGGCGACGACATCGTGGTGGTGGTGCAACAGGGCCTGGAGCGATTCGATGTTTATAGGCTTTCCCGCGTTCGATCTTGAGTCGGGATAGGGACATCGTTGATACGCCACTGGATCTGGCCGGTATCGCACGGATCGGCCTTCCAGAACCGGACGCCCGTGCTCGTCCAGACAGTCCGGCGGACAGAACAGCAGAAACGCCTTGTTGCGCTTCATGAATTCAATGCTGAAGGGGTAAGGCAGCTCGGCTTTCATCGTTCAGTACATTCGAAATCCTGACTATTCCAGGGCTACTGGATTAGGCATTGATCGCCTGCTCGCGTTTGTCTTCGCAGCGTGACTGCAGCGGAGAACCGATTGACGTGGGCAGGGGCGTGTATCGACATGGCCCCGTTGCCAATCCATCGGTCGGCGTACTTCACCGCCGCCCGTTGCTTCAAGCAACGAGCGGAAGGCAGAGGTAGGCGGAATAGTTCGCTGTCGGATCGGGCGAACGCTACAGGACCTCTATCGTTCCGTTTGTGGCGAGGAGATGGAGGACTTCGGAAAGCTGCCGATGCGAATAGTCTGGAAATTTCTCGTGAAGTTGGGAAACTTTGAACCGGGGATGCGTGACGAGGAAATCCCGGACCGGACGTAGCTCATCCTGTAGCCAGACCTTGCCACTGCCCGTGACAAAATACTCGTCAGAAATATCGGTGCGTAGCACGTTCAGACGTATCTCGTTATCAAGTTCAAGTGCGGTAATGCTCGCGTCCCCAAGCTTTTCGAGATTCAGTCTTGTTTCCAGAATCTGTTCGCCGACATGTGCTTCCATGAACGCACGATAACAAGCCGGATCATTCATTCGATCATAGATGTGCTTGCTTAATGTATGGATAGTTTCGGCGTCTTGCTCGAAATCCTCCAGAGCCATCCTTGCATGGATACAGTCCGGCAATTCCCGGAATACCCACTTCACATAATCAACAGCGAATGCGGGAAATGTTCCAATGGCCAGGTGCACAGTCGGTTCGCCGAGCGGCGTAACGTTGTGCCACCACCCCCGGGGAATGTAGAAGACGTCACCTTCTTCTAGTACGAAGTCCATATGGGGTTCAGCGGGACACGGATATCTGTCCTCGATGAACTTACTTTGATGCATGAACAAGGGCGCATCAAAGGTGGGTTTGTACACTACCCAACGCTTCCGACCTTTCAATTGCACGGCGAAGACATCCCTGGAGTCCCAGTGAGCTCTGTAGGAATCCGTTTTACCGAATGCAATGTATGCAGACGTGACCGTCTGCCGACCGGTAAATTGCGCGATGTCTTTCGCGTAGTCGTTGAACTTTGGTTCATCGTAGATATGATTGGCAACCAAAGTGCCACCTTGCCGCAAAAGATTATATAGAGCCGGCTTATTGAGCTTGCGACGTACATCTCCGATATGAAAGTACGTGTTGACGTACTGTTTCTTTTCGATATTTCCGTTTGGGAACGAAACGCGAAAATTCTCCGACTGCGGATCGCACCTCGAAATAATATCGTTGATATCGGACCAAAGGACATTTGAGGTATCAAGGGATCCCTTGATGATCAGTGGCATCCGTTCCTGATATTTTTTCTTGAATTCATCGACATCAATCTTAAAATCAATTTGCATTTTTTATTGGGATGCCAGCATGTGGGAAGTGTCTCTGACTTCAGGTCGCGCCATATATGCAAATTGCTGCCAGAAATAGCTCTGGCAGCAATGTTTGACGCCGTTTATGTTTTTATTGCTTACGCATACACAGTGCCACAATAGGTGCCACCAGTTTTTGCTGCGCCCGAAATCAACAGAATCTCGTCAGAAGTCAGTTCTCGCGCAAACGCGTCCATGAGGTCGTCGTAGCTTGCATGGCTACTGTTCAGCCGTTCGAGGTTGAGTTGATTTGCTGTCGGCTCGATCTTGAGCTTAGTGCTTAATCGTACGTTGTTGCCAGACATTTACGATTCTCCTTCTGTTGATGAAGACAGAGATTTGACCGCCACGGGAAATTTCTCCCCGGGAGGAGAAGCAGCTCCCAATTAAGGTTGCGATATTTCCCTCTGCCAACCAAGCGGCGGTTGGCGGCGCAAAGCGCATGAGAAATGCGCGATTGAAGTCATACATATAATCTACGACTCCCATACAAATATATTACAACATTGGTGTGATTTGTAACCTGATAGATTTGTCAGGGAGGAGTGTCTTCCCATCTGAAGTCGTGGGAGTTGTAGCGGAGGTATTTCATCCTGAACTGATCTCGGGCGCGCGATTCGACCTGGACACTGCCATAGCATGTCGCAGGTAGCTGAATCTCTCTGGCGGGATGTCCGCAACCCGAACGTTTCGCTGTGCTACTCGGAGCTCATGGAGAACTCGCCGAGCCACCAGACTCTAATTCGCATTTCTAGGGCAAAGTTTTGTCGCTAAGTTCCGCCAAGCCACTGGGACAGGGAGGGACCTTTCCAGAGACGATTTTTCTGAGAATTTCGGTGCCCACGGACATCTTTTCTGAGACGCCAGTATGGCGTTCGTCTTAAAAAAGATGTCCAAGCCCTTGATCTGTCGAGGGGGCAAAGACACCTTTTCTGAGAAACCACAGCTGTTGCCCGGCTTCTACCCTGGATTCCATGTCCGACCTTGCGCTGTCGCGGCATCGTATGATGTCCGGCAGCGCGCTGGCCGCGATGGAGATGTCGGATTTCGGACACCGCACCTAGATGACTCGGTTCCATGAACCGCTTTCCGCTTTCTCCGGCTCGACGAATGACCAGATCGAGCCGCCGCGGGTGCAGCGACAGTACATTGCAGAGCCCGCCGAATCGGGGCCTTCGGATGCAAAGTGAGGTTGAGGAATGTCGGAGAGGACGCCGCGTGCGATGGCCGCATCGCGGCGATGGATGTATTGCCGGTACTCCTGATGCGATACGAACGGCTTGGGCTCGCCGACGCCGAGACAATGGAGGCAGGCCGGAAGCAGGCGCGCGATCGCACCGTTGCACTGTGCTTCATTCCCTCGTGTCAGTTTCAGCCATGCACCGCGCGGGACCTGTGCGTCCACACGCGTGCTTTCGCGTTCAAGCTACATGCGCAACTGATGCAGGTCGATTTCTCGCTCGCGGTAGCGGCGGAGCATGGTCTGAATATCGGGGTCCATTGCGGTTATCCACATGAATGTCGGCGGGCGTCGGCCGGCAGAGACAACGCGATCGGCATCGCCACCACGGTGCCGATCGCAAAATTGCCGAGGCTCAGTTTTCCTCAGGATTCGGATAGGACGGTAGCGATCCGACACCTTCCCGTTGATGTAATGGGTCCGCGATGAACAGACCTGCTTCAGGCAATCGGCCGTCGAACATTTGAATCGCTGCTTCAAAACGCCGTGCGCAATTCTAGCGGCATCGACAGGACGTGAGAGGGGACCGTCGATCGCGACACGATTGGCGCCGTTGGTGCCGGCCACCGCGCGGACCGACTGGGGTGTGCCGAGCTTCTGAGCCTGCTCGCCGTAACTGGCCGTGCTGCCGTACGGGACGGCCTGCAATGCCTGCCATACCGATTGCTGGAATGGGCTGCCGGGCATGTCTAGCGTCAGGTCGAACCGCTTGCGTGTCCCGGCGAAGTACTCGCCGATCTCGCGCTCGGCCTGGCGTGTGTGGGCGTTTTCTCCCGTCAGGATGCGTGTTTATGCCGGTATGCAACTTGTCGTGTTGTCCATCGGCTCCCGAAACGGCAACCTCAATAGCGGGTGCCTCGAACCCGCTACCCGAAAACGGTACTACGAGGGCTCGAGAGACGCGGCCGTTCCCTGCGATCGCGCACAGCCAGCAACAGCTGACCGGCTCACGTGAGCTGGCGCATTTTCCGTGATGTCGGCCGACTTCCCGTCTGGCCTGCCACGCAGTCGACGTATTGACGCCCGACAGCAGGTTGACTAGATTCCTCTCATGAACGCACTTTTCGTCACGACCACGACTACCACCACGACCGCCAATGGCGGGCCGGGAGGAGGTCGCGCGTCGTAGGTCAGTGTGTCGAACCCACCCCAAGCCCCGCCGGAAACGGACGGGGCTTTTTTCATGCTCCGTCTGGCCGGCATTAAACGTCAGCGGAGAACGTGATGGATGATTGCGATCGCCGGGTGCCCGGCGACAGAGTCGACCCGTTTCGCCAGAAGCACAACAAACCGGCCGTCTGGCTCACCGGAATCGCGGAGGGCGTGCCGACGTCGACGCGGCTGCTGCTGATCTTCCAGTTCCTGGTGAACCTGTCGGTGTTCGGATCGCTGCCGCTGCTTGCCGCATTCCTCGACATGGAGCGCCATCTGGATGCGAGCAGCGTCGCCAGCGTGCTGACGCTGAATTTGCTGGCGAGCCGGCTACTGCCGCTGGTGCTCGGGGCGTCGACGGATCGCTTCAGCAGTCGCGTGCTGACGACACTCGGCCTGCTTTGCCGTGCGGCGGGGTTCGTCGGGTTTGCGTATGCGCGGTCGCTGCCGGGCCTGTTGACGTGGGCATGCGTGTCAGGGCTGGGCGCCGCGCTTTACGAAACGACCGCGTATTCGATCTTCGGCTCGCTCGACGGCGCCGTGCGTCCCAAGGTGTTTGCGTTGAACAATCTGGCGCTCAATCTCGGCGCGTTGATCGGCCCGGCGCTGCTGTTCGTCGTGCCGAACACGAACGGGGCGCTGCCGTTTCTGGTAAGTGGCGCGGTGTTCGCGGCGCTCGCGCTGATCGCGCCGTGGATCGCGGGGCGAAGCACGCCCGACGCAGGCGTTGCGTACCCGCTGCGCGGCGTGCTGGTCGCGTTCGGCGACCGGCGGTTTCGCCGGCTCTGCTGGGCGCTTGTTCCGTTCTGGACCGTGTACACGCAAATATACGTATTCATCCCGTTGACCTTTTCGCGTGGCGTGCACGGCTACAACGGCGTGCGACCGTTCTACATCACGAATGCGCTGATCGGAATCGCCACTGCGTCGCTCGGCATGGGGTGGTTTCAGCGCACGCACTGGCGATCGATGATGGTGATCGGGCATGTCGCGTTGTGCGGCTGTTTTGCGATGGCGGCGCTGTTGTTCGTCCGCGATCGGGGCGCGGATGCGTCGCTCGTGATCCTGGTCGTGATCGCGATCGTCTTCACGTTCGGCGAAAGCCTGATTCTTCCCGCGTCGAATATTGCACTCGCCAACCTGACGACGCACGGCAATGCCGGCAGCTATTTCGGCGCGTCGGCGATTTCGTGGGCAATCGGCGGGATGCTCGGCAACTTCATCGGCAGCGTCGCCGCAGGCTGGAAGACGCTCACGCCGGGATGGTTCCTGTTTATGGGAATCTCGCTGATGGGTCTGTTGACATTCTGCCGGCAGCGGCCGAAATAGCGTGAACTACCCGCGCCGCCGAACCCGCGCCTTCGCACACTTGAACCACAGCCGCATCGCCCCGACGCCACCCGCGACCGTCATCCGCGGCAACAGGAACCGATCGTCGTTCACGTCGGCGCAGCCGCGCCGGGTCGTCGTCGCGTTGCGGTAACCCGCGGCGGCGACCTGATCGCGCACGCGCGGGTCCAGGTCGCCGTACGGGTAGCAGAACGATTCGACCATCTGGCCGCTCAACGCCTCGAGCCGCTGCTTCGATTCGACGATCTGAACCTTCGACACGTGCGCCGGCACCTGCGACAGCGCGACGTGGTCGAGCGTATGCGAGCCGATTTCATGACCGTGATCGCGCCATGCGAGCATGTCCGCGTGCGTCATCAGCGGCGAGCGTGCGGTATCGGCGGCCGCATCCCAGTCGTTCTCGCCGCCGAACCGGCCGGCGACGAAGTAGCAGGTCGCGGTGAACCCGAGCGCGTCGAGCGCGGGCATCGCATGCGTCAGCACGTTGAGAAAGCCGTCGTCGAACGTGATGCCGAAGACCTTCCCGCTGCGCTCGCCGCGCAGGTACGGCTGCAGTTCGCGCACGCTCAGGCCGCGGTAGCCGAGCCGCCTGAACAGCGTCATCTGGCGGCGGAACGCATCGGGCGCGACGCTCAGGCTGCGCAGCCGGTCGGTCGGCGGCGGCAGCGTGCGGATCTGGTGATACATCAGGATCGGGTAGCGCGTGGCGGGCAGCAGCATGAGCGGGTCGCGGGAACGGGGAATTACGCGGCCTTGCGGAAAATCCGCAAGGTCTTGAAGTCGCCGATTTCGACGAAATCGGCATTCGCAGCCCATTGCGCGATGATCGGCTCGGCCTTCCGGTATGCCGACGAGCCCTTGTAGAACAGCAGGTGGCCGTCGCGCGCGGTGTGTCGTGCGAACAGGTCGAGCACTTCGGCGTCGGTCTTCGCGCCGTAGCGGCTGTTGGACTCATCGCGGAATTCGCATAGATGGAACAGCGTGACGACGTCGAAGGCCGGCAGCAGGTCCGAGTTGCTCGTGTAGATGTCGCCGAAATAGGCCAGATAGGTCTTGCTCACCTCCGGCTGCCGCGTGACGAGATCGACGTACGACTTGTATTCCTTCGGCGACGCCGTCACGCCGAAGACAGTGTTGTTCAGGTGCGGCCGCGCGCATTCCACGCCGACATGATGATGGCCGCCGGTGCCGAAGTGATAGATGCGGATACCGTTGAGGCGCGCGGTTTCCAGCCATTCGACGAAGTGCACGTCACACGGGCACTCCTGCGTGCGCAGGGCCCAGTACTTCTTCCAGATATTCATTGCCATTAAACGGACCTCATGGATGTCACCCGACGATACGGGTTGTGGCGAATCGATTTCTGATAGACGGACAGCGTCGCGTCGATGAATCGTTCGAACGAGAATTCACGCTTGCCCTTCAGCCGCGCGCTGCGCCCCATCGCGCGCACGCACTCGGGCTCGCGCACGATCGCGCGCAGGATTTCCCCGATCGCTTCAGGCTCGCGCGGCGGGACGACCCAGCCGTCCACGCCCGGCTCGACGTTCTCGGGCAGCCCGCCCACGCGCGTCACGATCGCGGGGCAGCCGAGCGACATCGCTTCGCGGCACGCATACGACAGGCTCTCGTGGTACGACAGCACGAACGACACGTCGATGATCGAGAACGGTGTCCGCACGTCGTCGAGCCGGCCGGTGAACGCGGTGCGCGCGGCCATGCGGTGGTGCGCGATCTGTTCGCGTTGCTCGGCGGTCGGCTCCGCGCCGACCAGCAGCACGCGAAACCGCTCGCGCTCGTGCTCGGGCAGGCGGCCCAGCGCCGCGATCAGGTCCATCCAGCCTTTCTCCGGCGCGGTGCCGGCACTGCTGCCCAGCACGATCGCGTCCGCGGCGGACGGCCCGAACAGCGCGATCTTGCGGCGACGGATTTCGTCGCCGGCCAGTCGTTCGGCGGCCTGCCGGCGCACGCCGTGCTTGACGACGGTGACGTTCCCGTACGGCGACCGGAGCGCGAGCATGCCCGCGACGTAGTCGCTGACCGCGATGGTGTGGTCGGTGGCGAGGCGTGCGCGCAGCATGTTGCCGAAGCTGTCGGCGCGGTAGGTGTTGTGCTTGGTGAGCACGACGGCGGGCCGATACCGGCAGCCGAGCAGCGCGAGCATCACCTGCCGGTGATCGGCGGACCCGTTCACATGGATGACGTCGAAGCGCTCGGCGACGATCCGCTGGCGCAGCCGGAGGATTTCCTGGCACAGCCGGTTCCAGCGCGGTTTGAATTCCATGTCGAAGATGGCCACGTCGGGACTGTCCTTCAACAGTCGCGACAGGCGGCTGCCTTCCGGTGACGCGACGGTCACGCGATGATGCCGGCTCATCGCGGCGGCGAGATCACGGACGTAGGTGTCCTGGCCGCCGCCGTAGTCGCCGTGGAAGTTGGTATACAGAATGTTCATCACGATGCCGCCTTTCCTCGATCATTCATTGGGCAGGACTGCTGAGAAAATGAGCGCGTCCGCCTGTTGAAAGCAATGACTCGAACCTGGTCCCGCGTGGTCGATGCGGGATCGCGCATCGACGCCCGGGCGGGGCGTCACCGCGAATCGTTTCCAAATATTACAGAAGCATTACGTACCGTAGTGTCAAGGTCTGCGCATCTTTGTGAACATGTGTCGCGATCGTTCGCGGTGTCGTCACGCGGTGCGATGCCGCCGGGGAGGAGAGGAGTTCGGCGATAGGGTTCCTGTCGCCGGTGCGTGGAGCGTGGCGAGCCCGATGCGACCGGTGATGCGGCCCGATTACCCTCGCCGGCGGGGGCAGGAAGCGGGCTGGATCGCGACAAAACCCGCCTTTTCGACGGCATCCGGACGCAGATCAACGCGACGGACTTTCAGATTTGAAAGCCGGACGGCCATTTGCGTTAGAATGCCCCCCCTTGTCCGCCATGGCGACTGCCGAAGGCGGACGCGTCGCACCCAGAGAGACGTGGGTTTCGATTCGTAGCCGGGCGCGGAAGATGTGCCAGCCGTTAGCAACATACGCTTTGTGATTTGGATTACTAATGAAGAAGAAGCACAACATCACCAAGTACATCGTTGTCGCGATGATTCTTGGAATCGCAGTGGGTTACGCCTGTCATAGCGCGTTTCCCGACCCGAACATGGCGAAGGAGGTCGCCGGCTACGTATCGTTGCTGTCCGACGTGTTCCTGCGCCTGATCAAGATGATCATCGCGCCGCTGGTGTTCGCGACGCTGACCGTCGGCATTGCGCAGATGGGCGACGGCAGTGCCGTGGGCCGCGTCGGCGTCAAGGCGTTCGGCTGGTTTTTCATCGCGTCGTTCACGTCGTTGCTGCTCGGCCTGCTGACCGCCACGATCCTGCAACCGGGCAGCCATCTGAGCCTGCCGCTGCCGGCGTCCGATGCGTCCCTCGGGCTGAAGACGGGCGCCTTCACGCTGAAGGACTTCGTGGTGCACCTGGTGCCGAAGTCGATCGCGGAAGCGATGGCGAACAACGAAATCCTGCAGATCGTCGTGTTCTCGATCTTCTTCGGCACCGCGCTGTCGGCGCTCGGCGAGTCGGGCAAGCGCCTGACCGGCGTGATCGACGATCTCGCGCAGGTGATGCTGAAGGTGACGGGCGCGGTGATGTGGTTCGCGCCGGTCGCGGTGTTCGCGGCGCTGGCGTCGACGATCACCACCCAGGGGCTCGGCATCCTGCTCACGTTCGCGAAGTTCATGGCGAGCTTCTATCTGGCCCTGGCGCTGCTGTGGGGCGTGCTGACGCTCGCCGGCGTGACGTTCCTCGGCAAGCGCGCGTTCACGCTGATCCGGCTGATCCGCGAGCCGTTCCTGCTGTCGTTCGCGACGGCGAGCTCCGAGGCCGCGTATCCGAAGCTGCTGGACGCGCTCGACCGTTTCGGCGTGAACCGCAAGATCTCGAGCTTCGTGCTGCCGATCGGCTATTCGTTCAACCTCGACGGCTCGATGATGTACTGCACGTTCGCGGTGCTGTTCATCGCGCAGGTGTACGGCATTCATCTGCCGCTGGGCACGCAGATCACGATGCTGCTGATGCTGATGGTCACGTCGAAGGGGATGGCGGGCGTGCCGCGCGCGTCGCTGGTCGTGATCGCGGCGACGCTCAACCAGTTCAACCTGCCCGAAGCCGGGTTGCTGCTGATCATGGGCGTCGACATGTTCCTCGACATGGGGCGCTCGGCCACCAACGCGGTCGGCAACTCGATCGCGGCGGCCGTGGTCGCGAAGTGGGAAGGGCAGCTCGACGATCCGCGCGACGACAACGGTCCGGGCAATGAACGTGCAATGCAGGTGAAGGTGCAGGAGACCTCGGCATCGGCATGATGTGCGGCAGTGCAGCACTGCGGCAACGCAGCGATAGTGGTGCGCTGCCTGCTTCCCGGTAGTGGATGATCGCCGGCCTGGATTCGAAGCGGATTCAGGCCGGCGATTTGTTTTGGGACAATGATTCCGTCCTGAATGCGGTCGTTTTCCCCGATTCCCCGATTGATACCTGGCGCTCGCCGTTTCAATCCGTCGTCGTTGAACACACGGCGATATTCCCGCAGGCACGCGCAAGCCTGATTTTCCCGATCCACGATTCGACGTGTAAGTGATCGTTCACTGTCGCGCTGTCGCGCTCGCCGTCAGTGCGCATGGGTGCCAACGGCAATGCCGTCAAAGCCGATTCCTCGAAAAGCGCAATGACGCGAGCGATTCGCAATTTTTTTTGATTTATATAACGCTATTCTCGCGCTGCGCATTATCGAACGCATGCTGCACGTAATACCGACTGCGCCGGATGATTCAGGGGAAGTATTTACGCATTACGGTTTTCGAGTCATCCGGCCAGCCCTTCATATGAGTGTTCGCACCATTCAGGAGAGCATCCGTCATGGTCGCCAGACAACGCTTTAAGGCTGCGCTTCTCGCCGCAGCGATCGTCGCGATGACTCCCGCCGTTCACGCAGGCAACACCACCGACTGGCTGGCGAATACGTACGGCACGCTCGCGGCCCACGTCGGCAACGTCGCGCGCGCGATGTGGGTCGCGCCCGAAGGCGTGATCTATACGGCGTCGATGTGGGACGAGGACGAGGGCGGTGTCGCGATCTACCAGAACGGCAAGAGCATCGGCTCGATCGGCACGCACTCGGAGTTCCAGGGCAGCGCGATCACCGGTAACGCGACGTCGCTGTTCGTCGCGCTGCAGCCCGGCAAGACGTACGGCAGCGGCGTGGTGGGACGCTACAACCGCGCGACGAAGTATCGCGACCTTGTCATCCAGGTCAGCGCGGCGACCAACCAGCCGCGCATCGACGTCGTCACCGGGCTCGCGACGGCCGGCTCGCTGCTCTATGCAAGCGATTTCTACGGCAATCGTGTGCGTGTATTCACCACCGACGGCGTGTGGCAGCGGGACATCAACGTGTCGGCACCGGGCGCGCTCGCGGTGGATGGCGCGGGCAACGTGTGGGTCGCGCAGAAGAGCGCGGGCACGATCGTCGGTTTCGGCCCGGCCGGCGCGCTGCTGAACACGATCCGGATGCCGGCCGGGTCGCAGCCGTCGGCGCTGGCTTTCGATGCGGCGGCCGGCCAGTTGCTGGTGGGCGACGAAGGCCCCGACCAGAACATCAAGCGCTATACGGTGTCGGGACGGCCCGCGCTGGCCGGCACGTTCGGGGTGCGCGGCGGCTATCTCGACACGACGACGGGCATCAAGGGGCAGGTCGGCGCGCAGCGCTTCACGCGCATCGTCGGGCTTGGCAAGGACACCGGCGGCAATCTCTATGTGCTCAACAATCCATGGGGCGGCAGCTGGGATCTCGGCCGCAACGGCGCGACCGACATTCACGCGTACAGCAGCACCGGCAGCCTGCGGTGGACGCTGCAGTCGCTGAACTTCGAAGGGATCGCCGCGCCGGACCCGGTCACGGACGGCGCGCTGTTCTACGGCGGCACGCATGTGTACAGCGGCAGCGCGGGCGGCACGTTCGTCGCGAACACGGTCGACCCGTTCACGTATCCGGCCGATCCGCGCATCAACATGAGCGACACGCAGCGCGACGAGCATTTCGGGCTGCTCACGTCGGTGGGCGCGAACCGCATTCTCGTCGCGGCCGGCCAAAACCCGCCGATCTTCTATTTCTTCCACTTCAACGCGGCGAACGGCTATGTCGCGATCCCGGACGGCGCGATCCCGGGCCCCGCGTTCAACACCACGCGGCGCGTGACGAGCGGCTTCAGCATCGACAGCAAGGGCGGCGTGTGGGCCGGCCTCGACAAGACCGGCGCGATTACCCACTACCCGCTGACCGGTTTCGACGCGAGCGGCAAGCCGTCGTGGGGGCCGGGCGTCGCGACCCGCGTGCCCGACAGCATCCAGCCGCTCACGCGCATCGTCTATCTCGCGGACAGCGACACGATGGTGCTCGCGCAGGGCGCCATCGGGAGCAACGACTGGACGTCGATCGGCACGCGCATCGAGGTGTATCACGGCTGGAGCGCGGGTAACACGACGAAGCCCGACCCGGTGATCACGCTGCCGCACAGCGGCGCGAAATCGATCGACGCGGTGGGCAACCATCTGTTCGTCGGCTACTGGTTCAGCAGCAGCGGCCCGCTGTGGCCGAACGTCGACGCGTTCAACCTCACCACGGGCAAGCTCGACACCACGCTGGTCAACGCGAGCCCCGCGACCGTGGATACCAGCAGCGCGATCGATGCGATGTACAGCATCCGCGCATACCGCCGATCGAATGGCGAGTACGTGGTGATGAAGAACAACGTGAAGGGCAACAGCATCACCGTGTACCGGTGGACGCCCTGACGTTGACGATTCACGTTCGGCCGCGTCGGCTTCGGTCGGCGGCCGGGCTCGCGACGCCATGATGTGATTCATCGCGATTTCGCGGGATTTCCATGCCGCTTCCACAGAATTTCCACATCCCGCGTTCGTAATGGCCGGCGTGCGCAACGCGCGCCTCACCGCCCGCCGGGCGGCTGTCCTGAACCTCCCGACACGGAAAACCCGATAAGGGCACAATGACAGCGGCGTCGGCGGCACTGCGCGTGCGCACGACGATGAACCGAATCGACCGAATGGTTGCACCGACGCATTGCCGCGCCGGTGAATGTGCGCGGCAACCCCTGCCGCGTTTTTTGAGCCGAAGTGACGAAAAGATGAAGACGAAAACCACCCCGAATCGCCTGTTGCTGATCGCTGCGCTGGCCGGCGCGCTGAGCGGGACTGCCCACGCAGAGACGGCGGCGACCACGACGACGACCGTTGCGACGGTCAACGGCACGCCGATCACGCAGGCCGACGTCGATACGCTGCTGCGCGCGTCCGGGCAACCCGACTCGCCGCAGATCCGCCAGGCGATCAAGAATCAGCTGATCACGCGCGTGCTGGTTCAGCAGGCCGCCGAGAAGGCGAACTATGCTGACAAGCCCGAGGTCAAGGCGGCGGTGCAGCAGGCGAAAACGAATGCCGAAGTGCAGCTTTACCTGCGCGACAACGTGAAGCCCGAGCCGGTGACCGAAGAACAGGTCAAGGCGCGCTACGACGAACTCGTGGCCACGCTCGGCAAGAACGAGTACAAGCCGCGGCTGATCATCGTCCAGGATCCGGTGACGGCCGCGACGGTGCTCAGCGAGCTGAAGGCGGGCAAGTCGTTCGAAGGGCTGGCGCGTCAGTACAGCATGGCGCCGAGCCGCGACGCCGGCGGCGAACTGCCGTGGGTGAGCTTCCACACGCCGGCGACGGAAGGCAAGACGTCCGGCCTGCCGCTGCCGGTCGCGCAGGCGCTCGAGAAACTGAAGGTCGGTGCCGCGACGAGCGATTCGATTCCGGTCGATGGCGTGCGGGCGATCGTGAAGCTGGATGCGAAGCGGCCGACGCAGGTGCCGGGCTTCGCGACCGCGAAGCCGGGGCTTCAGCAGCAACTGCAGGCGGCGGCGGTGGAGAAGGCGAGTTCGCAGATGATCGGCAACTTGCTGAAAGACGCGAAAATCACGCAGTAATGCCGTCACGCGGTGGCGTTGAAACGCCGGACGTCACGCGCGCCAGATCATGCTCGCGCTCGTGTCGGTGTCGGATTCGCTGCGGAAGCCGAGCCGTTCGTAGAGCCGCCGCGCCGGGTTGCCGTGCAGCACGCTGAGCGATACCGGCACGTGCGCGCGTGCCGCATCGTTCAGCAATGCGTTCAGCACGGCTTCGCCGATGCCCCGGCCCTGATGCGCGGGGAGGATCTGGATCTGGTGCACGTGCCACTCATCGGTGGCGCGTGTCACCTTCAGCAAGCCGATGGCTTCATCGCCTTCGCAGACGATCATCGCATCGTCGAAGTGCGCGCGGATGCGCCGGTCGTGCGCATCGTCGTCGGTCGGCATGCCGGCGCGTTGCAGGTGCTCCGTCATCGTGAGCTTGCGAAGCGTCAGCAGGAACGGCAGGTCGGCGGCAGACGCCGGGCGCAGGCGGATTGCGTATGTCATCGTGCGGGCTCGTTCGTTCGGGAAGGCAGGAGCGTCGACGGGAAGGTCGAACCCCCGCGAATGATTGCCGAATGAGGAAGGCCGGTCAAAGCCCCGGCAACTGAATCTGCCGGCCGCCCGGGCGATGTTCGAGGACGTCCGTGACCTCGTATTCGGTTTTTGCGCCGTCCGAGGTTTGCCACTGCTGCATGCGGACATTGCACACGAGCACGTCTCCCTTGCTGAAACTGATCTGGCCGTTGTGTACGCGCGACAGGAAGCCGGTATCCGTGATCGCTGCATGAATCGTCGACGTGCCGTCGTACAGCCCCCACTTGTTGTCGTCCTCGAATGCGAGCGACACGATCGAGAACGCCATCTTGCAATGTTCGTCGAGGATGAGCGAGTGGGCTGCTGCGGGCGCGTGAAACCATGCGATCTCGCTCCGGTCGACCGTTTCGACGATTTCCGTATCGGTGCCGACCGCAAACATCACGATGCCTTCGTGCGCGAGCGGGGCAAGCACGTGCTCGATGGCGCGGCGCACGCCGACGTCGCGCAGCAGCGTGAGGACGGGCAGGTCGATTTCGAGGGTGTCGCCTTCGACATGCAGGATGGCGGTGTGGCCCTGCATCCGCACCTGCAGGATCTCGCGCCCGCGCAGCCATTTGAGGACGGCGAAGAGCCCCTTTCCCGCCTTCGGCACGGCGATGCCGAGCGCGGTCAGGATCGTGACCGCATTGGCGCGCGCCGTGCCTTCGTTGCCGCTCAGCATGCCGCGCATGCGGCCGAGCAGTGACGTTGCGAGCGTGAAGTCGATGCCGAAACTGCCGGTCTTGAAGCTGCCGCGCACGTTCACCTGCGGCCGCACCTGATCGCCGCACAGCGCGCGGGTCGATGCGTCGAGCAGATCCCCGATGGCAAGCAGCGCGGGCGCGAGTTCGCGCACGTCCCTTTCCGACGATTCGAGCGCAGGCCCGTCGTAGGTGGCGCGAAAGCGGCTCATGGCGCAGAGGGGGCCGGGATCGGCCGGGCCGGTACGGTTTTCATCGAGTGCGGTCATGCGGAAAGTGGGTGGATGACGTGGACGATACTTGAAGCAGATGCTTTCGAATATCTTTCATGCTAGATGCGATCCACCGGCCGCGGGCGATTTTGGCCGTCCGGCCAAGACGACGTTCTGACGTGTCCCAGCCGAACCCGGCACACACCGAACTTTTGCGATAACTTCCCGGTCACAACCGCCAGCGCGCGGGCGCCCCGGCGCCCCTCACGCGGTTCCGGCCCCGGTATTCCCCGGCCCGCCCCGTCCGCATATCATTCGCACATCGCGCGCCTGCCGACCGCGGGCGCAGCACACAGGGATTCTCGATGGACACCAAACGATCGCGGCCGGGCCTCGTAGCCGCGCTGCTCTGGGCGACGCTGTATCTCGCGACCGGCTACATCTCGCACCAGTTCAACGGCCCCGTCCGGCTGACGGGCTACATCTGGCTGCCGGCCGGCGTGACGGTCGGCGCGTTCATGCTGCGGCCGATGCGCGAATGGCTGACGCTGGCCGGCGCATTCCTGGTCGGGCAGCTCGCGCTGAGCGCCATCGAACAGGCCAGCCTGGTCAACGCGGTGCTGTTCACGGTCGACGAGGTCGGTGCGGCCGCGCTCGCGGTGTGGCTCGTCCAGCGCGTGCGCTTCTCGCTCGAAGGGCTGTATTTCCTGCGCTCGGTGATCCTCGCCGGCCTGATCGCGGGCGTGGTCGGCGCGATCGGCGGCGCGGCCTGGTACACGGTGGTCAAGGGCGCGCCGTTCTTCGACGTGTGGTCGGTGTGGGCCGCGTCCGATTTCGTCGGCGTGCTGCTGGTCACGCCGGTGCTCGCGTCATGGTCGCGCTTTCGCGCGCACCGCTCGGGCGATCACGAGCGCTTCGACCTCGTGCTCGGCATGGTCTCGTTCGTGCTGGTCGTGGGCGTCGCGCTCGTGATCTTCGACGGCGACACGTCACGGAAATTCGGCACCGGCGCGGGCTTCGCGCTGACGTATATCCCGTTGTTCCTCACCGTCGCGGTGACGCTGCTGCTCGGCGGCCGCGCGGGCTCGTCGTCGGTGCTGGTGCTCGCGCTGATCGTGATCGAGCAGACCGCGCAGGGCGACGGCCCGTTCTCGTCGTTTCACGAGCATTACGGCAGTGCGTTGCTCGAAGCGCAGCTTTATCTGGCAGTGGCGTCGCTGCTGGTGCTGACGGTGAGCACGCTGAAGACGACGCGCGAACGCGTGCACGAGCATGCGGCCGTTCTGCAGAACAACATGGAGCTCGCGCTCGCGAGCGCCGGCCAGATCGCGTACGTGCTCGACCCCGAATCGGGGCGGATCGAGTGGAGCGGCGACGTCGAGCGCGTGTTCGGCGTCGGCGTCGATGCGTCGCAGATCGCGAGCGTGCCGCTCGTGCTCGAACGCGTGCAGCCGGGCGACCGCGATGCGCTGCGCGACTACTGGGATGCGGAGATCGCCGGCGAGGATCGCGCGTCGCTGTTGCTGCGCGTCGTGCAGCGCGACGGCAGCACGCAGACGATCACCGATCATGGTGCGCCGCTACTCGATTCGAATGTCGACGTGACGGTGGTGGCGGGTGTCTGGCAACTCGAACGCGTGTGGCCGACGGCGGACGAATGAGCGGACGCACATCATGACGGGCCGCACGGGCGTCCTGCTGATCCACGGGCTCGGCGGCACGCAATACGATCTCGGTTCGCTGCACAAGGCGATGCGGCGCGCGGGCGCCGACACGCACATGATCACGCTGCCGGGGCACGGCACGCGCCCCGAGGATCTGGTCGGCGTGCGCGCGGAGGCGTGGCTCGACGCGGTGACCGAGCAGTATCGCGCGCTGGAAAACGAGTACGACACGCTGCATGTCGCGGGCATGTGCATGGGTGCGCTGGTCGCGCTGCTGCTGTGCCACCGCGTGCAGCATGCGCGCGGCCGGCTCGCGCTGCTGGCCACGCCGCTGTTCATCGACGGGTGGTCGACGCCGTGGTATCGCGCGTTGCGGCACGTGCTGTACCGCGTGCCGGGTGTGGCGGAGCGGATGCGTGTGGAGGAAGGCGATCCGTTCGGCATCAAGAATGCGACGATCCGCGCGATCGTGAAGAAGAAGTTCGAGCGCGAGGACAGTTTTCACTATGCGTGGGTGCCGCTCGCGTGCGTGCGGCAGGTCGACCGGATGCGCGGCTGGGCGCTCGAGGCCGCGGCCGGCACGCCGTGCCCGACGCTCGTGCTGCATGCGCGCGAGGACGAACTGACGAGCCTGCGCTCGGCCGATTTCCTGCTCGAGACAATGCCCGATGCGCGCGGGATCGTGCTGGAGAACAGCTATCACATGATCTGCGCGGACAACGATCGCGACGACGTCGCGCGCCACGTGCTCGACTTCTTCGGGTTCGATCCGGTGCATGCGGTCAGCCCGGCGATGGCGCGCCGGATGGGACGGCCGGCATCCTGACGGCGACATGCGCGGCCCGGGATGCGCGATATTCGCTGCCCCCGGTACGCCTCGGATCACGCATGCGTACCGAGGCGTGGCGCATTCATGCCGTTTCCGTCGCGCGTCGCGCCAGCAGGGTCGATGCGGCCAACTGGGCGCGTACCGCATCGATGGCCGCGTCGCTCGGCGCAATGCCTTCGAGGTAGATGAAATCGACCGTCGACAGGCCGATGACGGCGAGCACCTGCTTCAGGTACGGGGTCAGGAAATCGGGCTGCCGTGCCGCCGCGCCGGTGCAGATGCCGCCCGAGCGCACCAGCACGAGCACGGGGCGATCGGCGAGCAGGCCGAACTTGCCTTCCGGCGTGGCCGTGAACGTGCGGCCGATACGCAGCACGAAATCGATCCACAACTTCAGCGCGGCAGGTACCGTGAAGTTGTGCATCGGTGTGCTGATCAACACGCCGTCGCTGTGTTCCACTTCCGCGATCAGTTGTTCGGAGTACGCCAGCACGGGATCGGCATCCGGCCGCCTCGCGACCACCGCATGCGCATAGTCGGCCGATAGCGAAGGCAAGCCGGGTTGACCGAGGCTGCGCGACACGACCCGCGCATCGGGGCGGGCCGCCCGCCATTGCGTGATGGCTTCGTGCGCAAGGCGTGCACCCAGCGAATGACTGCCATGCGGACTGGCATTGACAAAAAGAAGGTTGTTCATCAGAGCGCCTGTAGTGACTGACTGAAATGCACGCCGCGGGACAGCAGCCCCTGGCGGAAATAGAAACGCTGCGCGAGCGCGTTGGAGAGCCCGGTATCGAGCACCAAGTGCCGGCAGCCGTGTTGCCGCGCGTCGTCGCGCACCGCATCGAGCAGCCGCTCGCCCAGCCGTTGACTGCGCGCGTGTTCGGTCGCGACCAGATCGTCGACGTAGACGAAGCGCCCGTACAGCGTGTTTTCGAGGTGGCGGTATCCCGCCAGCGCGACGACCGCGCCGTCCGGGCTGCCGTGCCGCGCGGTCAGCAGCACATAGCCTTGTTCGGCCTGACGGCGCATCTGCCGCACGAACGCATCGGCATCGGTCAGGTGCGGGCGCAGTTCGCGCATCACGTCGAACGTCGACCGGTAATCCGCGTCCGTCACGGCGCGTTTCAAATGGATCTCTGGCATCACGATTGCTCCACGGTAACGTCGTTACTGTACGAATCGGATGGCGTATCCTGAAGGTCCAAAAAGTGACTATTTGACTGGGACATGAAATTCGACGATCTGATGCCGGACCGTCATCTCGACATGCCGGTCTATCGGCAGTTGGTCGGGCGCTTCCGCGATGCGATCGAGACGGGCAAGCTCGCGCCGGGCAAGCGCGTGCCGTCGGTACGGAGCCTGGCCAGCGAACTCAATCTCGCACGCGGCACCGTCGAAGCGGCCTATCAGATCCTCATCGGCGAGGGGTACCTGGTCGCACATGGGCCGGCCGGCACCGTCGTGTCGCCCCAGTTGCCGGATGCCCGGCAGCCGCGCGCCGCGGCGACCCGGCCGGACGAACCGCCGCGCGGCGATTCGGCAGCGAGCGGGCCGAAGCCGTTCCAGATGGGCATTCCCGCGCTCGATGCGTTTCCGCGCATGCCGTGGATACGGCTCACCGGCCGTCATGTGCGGGCGATGGCGATCCCGTCGCTGGACTACGCGCCGCCGCAAGGTCACGACGGGCTCAGGCGTGCGCTGTCCGCGTACCTCGGCGTGTCGCGCGGCATCGACTGTTCGGCCGGGCAGATCTTCATCACCGCCGGGTATCGCGGTGCGCTGGACCTGATCTGCCGGACCTTGCTGCGTCCCGGCGACGCCGGCTGGTTCGAGGATCCGGGGTATATCCACGCACGCCGTGTGCTCGAGCACGCGGGGATGCGGCTCGTGTCCGTGCCGGTCGACGACGACGGCCTGTGCGTGGAAGCGGGGCAGCGCCGGGCGGCCGATGCGCGTTTTGCCGTGGTGACGCCGACCCATCAAAGCCCGCTCGGTGTCGCGCTGTCGCTGCCGAGGCGTCTGGCCTTGCTCGACTGGGCCCGGCAGCAGCGGGCCTGGATCGTCGAGGACGATTACGACAGCGAGTTCCGGTACCACGGCCGCCCGTTGCCTGCGCTCAAAAGCCTGGATCGCCACCACCGCGTGCTTTACACCGGATCGTTCAGCAAGGTGCTGTATCCGGGCTTGCGGCTGGGCTATCTCGTCGTTCCCGACGAGCAGGTCGCAGCCTTTCGCGACACCGCCGGCTGGCTCGGCGGCAGCGGCCAGATGCTGATGCAATCCGTCGTCGCCGATTTCATGGAGCAAGGGCATTTCGCGCGCCATCTGAAGAAAATGCGGGCGCTTTATGCCACCCGCCGCGCGTGGCTGATCGATGCGTTGGGCAAGGTCTTCGGTGATGCGCTGGACATTCCGGCCCGCGCGGGCGGCCTGCATGTGGTGGCCTATTGGCGCACGGCGGTCGACGATCGCGCCGTCGCACGGATGGCTGAGCTGCAGGGCTTGTCCGTCCAGCCGCTGAACGACTGGAGCCCGGGCGGCCGGATGCCGCCCGGCATGCTGCTCGGCTTCACGAACCTGACGTCGGCGCAGCAGGCGTTGACGTTGGTTCGACGCCTGTATCGGCTCGTTCGTGCGTGAACCGGGTGTGGTGGATGACGCACCGGTATGGCGAGCTCGATCCGTCGGTCATCATCGATCGGCCGAACCGAGCCGATGCCGCTACCCGGCCTCCGGCCGCCGTGCGATCCGCGCGCGGGTGGCCGGCGACGCAAGACAGGTCGCCACCGCTTCGTAGCCCGGTGCGCCGGGGTACGGCGCGACGCGGGCCGGCGGGCTATGGTTCGCAGGACACAGAATGATCGCTTCGTCGGGGCCGACGGCCGACAGATCCAGCACGGCCGACGACCGGGTCAGCATGAACAGCGGCCGCATGTCGCCGGTTCTGGCTCGCTGGCGAAGGCACGCGATCAGCGCCGCCTGCGTCGGCTGGTCGAGATCCTGTTCGATCATGTCCACGACCCGGGCGCCGGCGCCGTCCGCCTCAAGGCCGGCGAGCAGCACGGTCAGCGCCACAGACGGCGTGGCGCCTTCGTCCCCGAGCCATGCCGACGTGCGTTCGACGCGCGCCTTCAGCGCCGGATCGGCCCGCAATGCAGCGAAAGCAGCCGCGCCGTCGTCGTCCAGCCGGTCCAGCCCGATGAACGCGGCACCGGGCAATGCGTCGGCGAGCCGATGCGCGAGCCGGGTCTTGCCGCTGCCCAGCGAACCGATGATGTAGTTCAGCGGACGGATATCACGAAATTCGAACCATTCGCCGTCCCACGGCCAGGGGAGGCTGAATGCGACGCCCGCGACTGCCGGAGCGAGCAGGCGCGTCAATTCGCCGTCATCGGGCATGCGGCCGCGTGCAAGATCGGCGCGGATCGCGCGAACCCTGTCGACCTTGCCGACCAGATCCTGAATGCCGCGCTCGAGGGTGTTTTCATGCGTGGCCAATGCGTCGCTCAGGCTGCGGGCATCACCCTCAAGCACGCTCGCGACCTGGGCCAGGCTCAAGCCGAGCGCGCGAAGCGCCGCGACGTCGGCCGCACGTGCCAGATCGTCCGGGCCGTAGGACCGGTATCCGGCTGCCGTTCGCCCCGGCGTGACCAGTCCTTGCCGCTCGTACAGCCGCAGCGCCTTGACCGATACGCCGAGCCGCATCGCGGCTTCCGATGCGCTCAGGCCGCGCGTGACATCGCTCATGGCTCACCTTCAGGTCGTCGATTCGTTGCGACCAGCATAAAGGCGATCCCAAGGGCCGGGTCAAGCGGGTTTCCGCAGGTTCTGGCCGAGTGTGAGGTGGGATCGATGGCGGCGAACCATGCGCCATCGCTCAGTCGGCGGCCGCGAACTCTTCCCGCAGCGCGCGATACAGCCGCCGATACCGCGCCAGCCGCCCCGCCAGCAGATCGACCATGGCGGCATCGGGCGCGACCGTCTCCGTGACGGGCGGCGCGACGCAGACTTCCTCAAGCGTGTCATCCGTCGCGGCGAGGCGTGCGAGCCGCGCGGCACCCAGCGCCGCGCCAACCGCGCCGTCCGCGTGGCGCTGCATCGCGAGCCCGGTCGCATTCGCGCACAGCCGCGCCCAGAACGCGCTCTTCGAGCCGCCGCCGATGAACGACACCGCATCAAGCGTCGTGCCGGCCGCACGCAGCGCGTCGTAGCCGTCGGCCATCGCGAACGCGACGCCTTCCATCACCGCATACGCGAGATCGTCCGCATCGTGCTCGTTGGACAGCCCGAAGAACACGCCGCGCGCGTGCGCGTCGTTGTGCGGCGTGCGTTCGCCACCGAGATACGGCAGGAACAGCGGCGCGCGCGCCGGCTCCGCGCGTTCGGCGCGTACGGCCAGCTCGGCGGCGGTGGTACCGTGCGCACGGGCGAGCCAGTCGAGGCTCGCGGCGGCCGACAGGATCACGCTCATCTGGTGCCAGCGCCCTTCGACGCAGTGGCAGAACGCGTGCACGGCCGCATCCGGGTTCGGCGCGAAGCGATCGTTGCCGGCGAACAGCACGCCCGACGTGCCGAGCGACAGGAAGCCGCTGCCGGCGCCCGTGACGCCCATGCCGATCGCCGAAGCCGCGTTGTCGCCGGCGCCGCCGGCGATCGTCACGGGCCCCGCGATGCCCCATTCGCGCCTCAGCGTGTCGCGCAGCTGCGCGGCGGGCGCGTTGCCTTCGACGAGGCGCGGCATCTGCGCACGCGACAGCTCGGTCGCGGCGAGCATCCGGTCGGACCAGTCGCGGCGCGCGCAGTCGAGCCACAGCGTGCCCGACGCGTCGGACATGTCGGACACGAATTCGCCGGACAGGCGCCAGATCAGGTAATCCTTCGGCAACAGCACCTTGTGCACCGCGCGGAACACGGCGGGCTCGTATTTCGCGAGCCACAGCAGCTTCGGCGCGGTGAAGCCGGGCATCGCCATGTTGCCGGTGATCGCGCGCGACTCCGGCACCAGCGCCTCGAGTTCGACGCACTCGGTGCCGGCGCGCGTGTCGTTCCACAGGATCGCGGGGCGCAGCACCTGGTCCGCGCGATCGATCAGCGTCGCGCCGTGCATCTGCCCCGAGAGCGCGATGCCGCGCAGCGCGGCGAAGCCGGCCGGGTGCGCGGCGCGCACCGCCGCGATCGCGTCGAGCATCGCGTGCCACCACGCCTGCGGGCGCTGTTCCGACCAGTGCGGATGCGGGCGGCTGATCGACAGCGCGGCCGAGCCGGTCGCGAGCGGGGCCGAACGGGAATCGGTGAGGAGTACCTTGACCTCGGACGTGCCGAGATCGATGCCGAGAAAAGTCACGTGTGAAGCATCCTGTCTGGGGCGCGCGGCGGCGTGCGTCGCGGGGGCGGCGCGTCGTCGCGGCCGTGCGGTTCGTTGAGCCGGTGCAGCGCGCGGAACCTCGACGGCGGCACCTGCTTCATCGCGAGAAACTGACGGTTGAAATTCGACAGGTTGTTGAAGCCAACCCGGTAGCAGATGTCGGTCACCGTCAGGTCGGAAAACATCAGCAGCTCGCAGGCCTCGTTGATGCGCAGCCGGTTCAGGTAGCGCACGAACGACGAGCCGGTATGGCGGCGGAAAAACCGCGTGAAGGTGCTGACGCTCATCCCGGCGAACGCGGCGACGTCGGCCTCGCGCAGCATGCCGGGCAGGTTCTGCTGCAGGTACGACAGCACCTGGTTGATGGTCGACGACATGTAGTGCTGCGCGTCGCTGCGGTAGCCGGGGCCGGCGAGCACGCGCCGTTCGCGGCACGACGACAGCCGGTCGAACAGCGACATCAGGATCTCGACGCGCCGGCAGCCGTGCGCGTTCGCGAGTTCGAGCATCAGCGGCGCGACGTCGCGGCCGACGCGGTCCGGAAACTGCACGCCGCGCGCCGCATCGTCGATCAGGTCGATCACCGGCTGCAGCTCGCTGAACGCGCCGACCATCTTCTCGATCGCGTCGCGCGAGAACTGCAGCACGACGTCGCGCGACGGCACGCGTTCGCCGTCGGCGAGTTCGCTGACCCAGTTGTGCGGCAGGTTCGGCCCGGTGACGATCAGGTTGCCGGGGCCGAAATCGCCAATGTGATCGCCGACGAACATCTTGCCGTGCGACGACTGGATCAGATGGATCTCGTATTCGGGATGAAAGTGCCACTTCGCGACCGAGTGCGGATAGTCGTGGACCCACGCGCGGAACGATTCGTCGCGGTGGGTGGGAACGATCTCGAGATCCGGGTTCATCGTGTGCTCCGTCGGGGGCGTGCCGGCGTGCTACGAACGGGACATCGACCAGCCCGTCGCGGCGGGCGGCGTGGTGCGCGTCGCGGCCGCCGGCGGCGCCGCGTGCGCGATCGGGTTCGCGTCCGGCAGCGTGACGTTGCGCTCGGTGCCGGCGTCGAACAGATGCAGGGCTTCTTCGTCGAAGCGGAACGCTACCACGGCCCCCGGCGCCGGGGCCATCGGGGCCGGCACGAGGGCCGCGCACGGCTGGCCGTGCCAGTCGAGCGTGACGAGCGCCTCGGCGCCGAGCAGCTCGACGAGCTCGACCGTGCCGGTCAGAGTAAGCGCGCCCGGGGTCGGATCCGCTTCGGTGACGAGCCGCAGGTGGTTCGGCCGGATCGCGGCCTTCACCTGCTGGCCGTCGTGCAGCCGGGCGAAGCGCGGCGATGCGAGCGGCCAGCGCGCGCCGTTGCAGTCGAGCAGCACGGTCGCGCCGCGGCGCTCGATCGTGCCCGCCGCGAAGTTCATCGCCGGGGTGCCGACGAAGCCGGCGGCGAACACCGTATGCGGTTGCCCGTACAGCTCGGCCGGCGTGCCGATCTGCTCGATGTGGCCGCCGCGCATCAGCACGACGCGATCGGCCAGCGTCATCGCCTCCAGCTGGTCGTGCGTGACGTACAGCGTGGTCGTCTTCAGCCGTCGATGCAGCCGCTTGATGTCGCCGCGCAACTGCGTGCGCAGCTTCGCGTCGAGGTTCGACAGCGGCTCGTCGAACAGGAACACGGCGGGCGTCTTGATCATCGCGCGCGCGATGGCCGCACGCTGCTGCTGGCCGCCCGACATCGCGCGCGGGCGGCGGTCGAGCAGCGCGTCGAGGCTCAGGATGCGCGCGACGTCGCGCACGCGGCGGTCGATCTCGTCGGCCGGCACCTTCAGGCGCCGCAGGCCGAACGCGATGTTGTCGTACACCGTCATGTGCGGGTACAGCGCGTAGTTCTGGAACACCATCGCGACATTGCGCTCGCGCGACGGCAGGTCGTTGACGACCGCGTCGCCGATCACGAGCTCGCCGCCGGTGATCGCCTCGAGGCCCGCGATCATCCGCAGCATCGTCGACTTGCCGCAGCCGGACGGGCCGAGCAGCACGATGAATTCGCCGTCGGCGATCTCGAGGTCGAGCGGGTGCAGCACGGCGGGGCCGCCGTCGTAATGCTTCGACAAACCTTTGCAGGTGATCTGGGCCATGGCTCAATCCATTTCGATCTGAATCTTGACGTCGCGCGGGTGGCCGCTCGCCGCTTCCTCGAACGCGCGCACGCCTTCGGAAAACGGGAACGTGCGCGAGATGAACGGCTTCACGTCGATCGCGCCGGACGCGATCAGCGCGAGCGCGCGCGGAAAGATGTTCGCGTAGCGGAACACCGATTCGATGCGGCCCTCCTTCGCCTGCAGCGCGACCACGTCGAGCGGCACCGGGGCGACCGGCATCCCGATCAGCACCGCGCAGCCGCCCGGGCACATCAGGTCGACGAGGCCCGCATACGCGTTCGCGCTGCCGCTGGCCTCGAACACGACGTCCGCGCCCCAGCCGCCGGTGGCTTCGGCCACGACGTCGGCGAGCAGCTGCGTGCGTACGTCGACGGTCGTGACGGCACGGTTGCCGGCGAACAGCGCGAGCTTGTCGGGCACGACGTCGGCGAGGATCACGCGCGCGGCGCCGCCCGCAAGTGCGGCAAGCGCCGTCATCGCGCCGATCGTGCCGGCACCGATCACGACCGCGAGGTCGCCCGGCTTCATCGCCGCCTTCTTCGCGGCCTGCAGGCCGATCGACAGCGGCTCGACGATCGCGCCTTCGGCGAACGAGACGTTGTCGGGCAGCCGGTACGTGAACGCGGCCGGATGCACGACGTACGGCGTCAGGCAGCCGTGGATGGGCGGCGTCGCCCAGAAGCGCACGTCGGGATCGAGGTTGTAGAGCCCGCGCAGCGTCGCGGGCGAATCGAGGCGCGGCACGCCGGGCTCCATGCACACGCGGTCGCCGATGCGCAGGTGCGTGACGCCGGCGCCGGTCTCGACGACGGTGCCGGACGCCTCGTGGCCGAGCACCATCGGCGCGTCGACGCGAAACGGGCCGATGCCGCCGTGCACGTAGTAATGCACGTCGCTGCCGCACACGCCGACCGTATGCACCTTGATCCGGACGTCGCCAGGGCCGACCGCCTGCGGCAGGTCGATGTCGCGCAGCGCGAGTTCGCGCGTGCGTTCGAGTACGAGTGCTTTCAACACATCCTCCTTATTTTCCCTTGACGATCGAATTGAGCAGGCGGCTCAGCATGCCGACGAACACGAGCGGCGGCAGCGCGAGCAGCACCGTCGACGCGTTGATCACGCCCCAAGGCACTTCCTGGCCGAGCGACGTGAACGCGGACGCGACCACCGGCAGCGTCGCGCTGCGCGACGACGTGAGCGCGAGCGCGATCATCAGCTCGTTCCACACCAGCACGAAGCTGAACACGATGCCGCCGAGCAGCGTGCTCGCGCATACCGGCAGCGCGATGTGCCAGAACACCGCGTACGGGCCGTAGCCGTCGAGCGCGGCGGCTTCCTCGATCTCGCGCGGCAGCCGGCGGAACACGGGGATCGACAGCCACGTGATGGTCGACAGCGTGACGAGCAGGTACGTGACGATCATCGACAGCTTCGTGTCGTACAGCCCGAGATCGACCCAGATCGCGATCAGCGGCAACGCGACCGCGACCGGCGGCAGGAAGCGCAGCGACAGCAGGAAGAACTGGATGTCGCGCTTGCCGCGTATCGGGTAACGCGCGATCGCATACGCGGCCGGCACGCCGAGCACCGCGCCGATCAGCACGGCCGCGCCGACGATCGCGATGCTGTTGCCGAGGCCGATCAGCACCTCGGGGCTCGACAGCACCTGCTCGTAGTTCGCGAGCGTCGGCGTGAAGATGAAGCGCGGCACGGGCGTGACGATGTCGAGCAGGTGCTTGAGCGAATTGAGCACGGCCCAGAACAGCGGGAACGCGGCGACGAGCAGGATCGCGCCGGCGATCGCGACAGTCGTTGCGGTCGAAACGGTCGCGGCGGTGCCGCGGCGGGCCATCAGTCGTCCCATTTGTTGACCCTCTTCCAGATGAGCGTGAAGACGAGCGTGGTCGCGACCATCATCAGCACGGCCATGCCCGACGCATAGGACACCTTGCCGGCGAGGCCGATGCCCTGCTGGTACGCGTACAGGTCGAGCGTTTCGGTCGCGATGCCGGGGCCGCCCTTGGTCATCACGTAGATCAGGTCGAACGAGCGCAGCGACTCGACCATCTTGATGAACACGAGGCTCACGAGCGGCGCCTTCAGCATCGGCAACGTGATGTACGCATGCACCTGCCACGTCGTCGCGTAGTCGAGCCGCGCGGCTTCGAGCGGTTCGGGCGGCAGCGTCTCCAGCAGCTTCAGGATCACGACCGCGAAGAACAGCCCCCATTGCCACACGTCGACCAGCGCGACCGCGTAAAGCGCGAGATGCGGATCGGCGAGGAACGCGGTGTTCTCGATCCCGAGCATGCCGAGCAGCCAGCTCAGGATGCCGGTGAGCGGCGCGTACATGAACTTCCAGATGAACGCAGCCGACACGCGCGGCAGCAGCACCGGCATGATCAGCACCAGCGACGCGAGGCGGCGCCAGCGGCCGTGCACGCGCTCGAACAGGAACACGGCCAGCGCGATCCCGACCAGCACCGCGCCGGCCACCGTGACGACTTCCCACAGCACCGACACCTCGATCGCGTTCAGGAAACGCCGGTCGGACGCGAGCCGGATGAAATTGCGCAGGCCGACGTATTCGCTGTCCGGGTAGCGCAGCACACGGTTGCGCAGCGCGAGGTTGATCGCGGCGACGGTCGGGACGAGGCTCAGGACGGCGAGCAGCGCGAGCGTCGGCGCGAGGAACACCCACGGCAGGCTCGTGCGGTCGCGGCGTGCGCGGCCGCGCCGGGCGGACGGCGCGGAAGGCGGGGCAGGGGCCGGACGGACGCCGAGCGCGCGTCCGCCGGCGCCGTCATTTGCGAGCGCCATGTTCGAGCGCATCCTTCGCGTACTGGTCTGCGTCGTCGAGCGTGCCGCGCACGTCCGTCTGCGTGCCGGTGAACACCTGCTCGAGCGCGATGCCGAGGTTGTCGCCGATATCCGGCCACTGCGGCGTGCGCCAGATCGTCACCTGCGTGACCGGGTTGGTGTCGTTCAGCCCGGCCTGGATCTGCGGCGCGACATGCTGCTTGAAGTACGGGCTCGCGATCGTGCTCGACCGGTTGTAGTCGCTGAACACGCCGTTGCGCAACCGCGCCTGCTCCTGGTCCTTGCTGGTCGCCCACGCGATGAAGCGGCCGGCGGCCATCCGCGTGCAGTCGTCCTTCGCGCCGACCGCCGAGATCGCGAAGCCGTGGCCGTGCGCGGCCGACGGCAGCGGCGCGGGCGGCCGCGTGTAGCCGACCTTGCCGGCCACGTTCGACTTGCTCGCATCCTCCATCCAGTCCGCGAACGGCGTCGATTCGATCATGAACGCGACCTTGCCCGAGCGGAACGCTTCGAGCGCGTTGCTCCAGTCGTAGGTCGCCGCGCCCGGCGGCGCGTACTTGAACAGGTCGCTGTAGAGTTGCGTGGCTTTCACGGCGGCCGGCGAGTTGAACGCGGGCTGGCCGCCCTTGTCGGTCCACGCGCCACCCATCCCGAGCATGAACGGCGACCAGCGCCACACGTTCATCCCGGAGCCGCGCTGGCCGCGCGCGACCCAGCCGTACAGTTTCGGCGGCGCGTTGAGCTTCTTGATCGCGGCGACGAGCTGGTCGAGCGTCTTCGGCACCGGGATGTGCGCGGCGTCGAGCAGGTCGCGGCGGTAGAACAGGAAGTCGCCGCCGCCGATCAGCGGCGCGAAGTACGCGACGCCGTTGTAGCTTGCGACCGCGCGGCGGCCGGGCAGGAAGTCGTCGTAGTCGTATTCCTTCGGGTAGTACTTGAGGAGCGGCACGATCCAGTTGGCCGACGCGAATTCGGCGACGTTCGCCTCGTCGACGTAGTAGATCTGGTAAGAGCCCGCGCCGGTCGACGCGTCGAGCCGCGATTTCGCGCGGCGGTCGTTCTCGCCGAAATAGCTGATCTCGACCTTGGTGCCGCTCTTCTTCTCGTAGTCGGCCAGCGATTTCTCCATCACCGACAGGCCGAGGCTCTTCTGCGCGAGCACCCGAAGGGTCGGCACCTTGCAGACCTGCGCGGCCGCGACGCCCGGCAGACAGGCGCCGAGCAGCAGGCCGGCTGCGACGATTCGCATCTTGTTCACCCGTGTCTCCTTGATTCTGCTTGTTCGAATGCCGTCGATGACAGCAGGAACAATGGTGTGACGGGGGCGATGCGGGCACCACATCAAAAGAAAACGCCAACCGATACTTTTTGCTCAGGGTTGGTCGTGCGATGCACAAAATGTGGTGGTGGAGGGAGGCGGGACAGTGCGTGATATCCGCGTGACGTGGCGTGACTGCATCAGTCGCTACGACCGGCCGCACACGCTTTTCTGCCGCGATTCGAGTGACTGGCGGGCCGGGGGCTACGGCGTTGCTTTCCCGTTCGGAGAGTACGAGCAGGTGGCGACTGCCATGCGCACCTGCGCCGGCCGGGCTGATCCAGGCGATGCGGTAAAGTAGCGCCTTCGCAGGGGGCACCCGCTGAGAGAGCAGCGCTCTTGCTGGATCAGGAGAAAAATGAATGAGTGAAAACAGGTACACGTACGGCACTTGGCGGGATTTGCGGCCCGTCGACGTGTTCGCCTTGGTGGCGTTCGACGAGACACGCAAGCAGCTCGGCCTGGACGATCTCGCCGCTGCGTCGGCAATGCTTCTCGGTCAGGCCGACGTCCCCGTCCCAGGCAAGTTCACTGGCGCTACGCCGGGCACGTCCGTCGCCTCCCTTGCAGCTCGGAAGTTGTTTCCTCAAACGTTGCCGTTTCGCCTGCCGATGATCATGGGTGTCGGCTTGTCCGGTATTCGGATCGCCTTCACTCGCCGCCTCGGCGCGTGGGTCGGTCGGGCGATCCCCGTCGTGGGCGAGGTGTTCCTGGCTCGCGACGCCTATCTGATCATGCGCAACACCGTGTCGACCTACAACCGATTCGTAAAGCCCGAGGACCGGATGCTCTGAACCATGAAAGACGATACCTGGGAACGCCTCGAAGCCTTCACACGCGAAGAACTCGGTCGGCCGCTGCTCGGCGGCAGGCTGAACCTGCAGCCGGAATCCCGGCTTGAGCAGGATCTCGGCGTCACGGGTCTCGATGGGGTGGAGTTCATCGACAGGTGGGCAGAGACATTCGGCGTCGACGCCCAAGGATTCCCGTACCGGCGCTATTTTGGCCCCGAAGGTCAGGAACTGCTGTCGTCACTTATCGGGTTGTTCGTCAAGCGCCTCCGGCACCCGGAGCGGCGGCCGCTGACCTTGGGGATGCTGGCAGAGGCAACGCGACGCGGGAAGTGGGACACCGACGCGATCGAGGCTGCAGCGGGGGAGTGATCGTATATGGCAGGGCCGGTTGATGTATTGACCGGCCCTTTTCGCTGGCGGAAACACAATTACGTCACGCGAAATTTTTCTGCCTGTCTATTTATTGCGCTTGAGCCGGTGCATTTATCGCGCGCGCGGCTTCATCCGCGCGCCGGCCCGTGCGGCGTGTCGAGCGCGATCCGGTACACCCGCAGCGCGTTGTCATGCCAGACCGCGCGTCGCTCGGCATCATCGAGATGCGTCATCGCACGAGCGAACGTGCGCAGCAGCGCCGGGTACGACACACGCAGCCCGGCCACCGGAAAGTTACTGGCGAACAGGCAGCGCTGCGCGCCGAAGATCGCGATCGTGTCGCGGATGATCCGTGCGTTGTCCGCTTCGTTCCACACTGCATCGCGCAAGCCGAGTTCGGAGATCTTCACGGTGACGCGCGGCGACGCGGCAAGCGCCTCCATGCCGCGTCGCCAGCGCGCGAGCCCTGCATCCGAGCGATCCCACGGCAGCCCTGCATGTTCGAGCACGACGTCGACATCCGGTGCATCGGCGAGCATCGAAGCCGCTTCCTCGAGATGCCAGAACGGCACGCGCAGATCCCAGCACAGCCCGTGCGCGGCGAGGCGCGCCAGCGAAGCCGGCCAGCGCGGATCGCGCAGCGTGCCCGGCCCGTCGACCGACGCATCCGGCTCGGCCGCCGTACGAGGCTTGAAGCGCACGCCGCGCACGCGCGGCCACGCGGCCTGCTCGGCAAGCCGCTCGTCCGCATCACCCGCGAGCAGGTCGACCCACGCGACGACCGCCGACGGCAGCCCACGCGACGCCGCGACTTCATGCAGCCAGCGCGTTTCCGCCAGCGCCTCATCACGCGCACGTTCGGCCTCGACGTGCACGCTCGCGACGATCGGTGCGCCCCGCGCCGCGTGCCGGAGCGCGTCCACCCCGAAATCGCGGCACAGCGCCGCGTAGTCGCCGAACATGAAGCGCGCCGGATCGTAGTCCTCCTGCAGCCACGGATAGCGCGCACCGGCATCGAGCCGCCACAGGTGATGATGCGCATCGACGAGCGCATCCGGCATGCCGTCGAGCGGCGACGTGTCGCGCATGTCAGCGTGCCCCGGCGAGCACGTACGACGCATCGGGCTCGCGCAGCGTCGGCAATGCACTGACGAAACGCCACGTATCGAGATCGAGCTCGCGCACGTAGTCGTCCTGGAACGACACGTACGCGACGCGCCGCGACGGATGAAACGACAGCGCGGTCGGGTTCGCGGGCAGCGCGATGCGTTCGATCTCCTCGAGCTGCCGCGCATCGAACACGGAGATCGACTGCTCGCCCGAATTGGTCAGCAGCAGCAGGTCGCGGCCGTCGGGCGCGCTCGTGCGGTAGATGCGGTTCGGATCGCTGCGCGTCTTCACGCGGCGCCCGCAGGTCATCGTGTCGGTGTCGATCTCGACCAGCGTGTCGTCGCCGCGATTCGCGACGAACAGCGTGCGTTCGTCGCTCGACAGCGCATTGCCTTCGGGGCGCGGGCCGGGCATTACCGCGCGCGGCGCGACCGTCGCGTCGCGCGGATGGAATTGCGTGACCGTATTCGACAGCAGGTGCACGCCGTATGCGCGGCTCGCATCGCGCGTGAGCGTGACGAGGTGCGTCTTCACGCCGCCGGACGGCACGGCCATGTTCGGCACGGGCTGTCGGGTCGGCTCGTCGAACACGAGCAGCATGTCGTGCGCCTCGCTCATCGCGTACAGCCGGCCGTCGCGGTCGCTCGCCATCCCGTGTGGCCGGTAGTACGGCCACAGGTCGAGCATGCGCGTATGCGTGCGTTCGACGAGATCGATCTCGGCGATCCGGTGATCGCCGTCATGGCCGCGCGACCACGCGGTCTCGATCCCGAAGATGCCGACGTACGCAAAGCGCTCGTTCACGTCGACGGTGAACTCGTGCGGGAAGTTCGGCAGCACGACGTGCTTGAGCGCGGCCTTGGTGTCGAGGTCGTAGAAGCTGAAGGTGTGGGCGCATTTCTGCACCAGCAACAGGATGTCGTTCATGGTGGGGTCTCCGTCAATTCGTCAGCAAGCCTGCGTATTCGTGTATCCGGTCTCAGTCCTCGCAGCGTTTCGGCAGCGTCAGCGCGAGCAGGCCGGCCACCGCGAGCGTGATCGCGAGGCTGTACACGCCGGCCGCCGCGCTCACGTGCTGGGTCAGCACGCCGACCGCATACGGGCCGCAGAAGCCGCCGAGATTGCCGAGCGCGTTGATCAGGCCGCGCGCGCTGCCGGCCGTCTCGACGCTGCAGAGCTTCGGCGGAATCGCCCAGAACACGCCGGCGGCCGCCTGCAGGAAGAAGCCGCAACCGATCAGGAACGCGAACGACACGGCCATCGACGCATGCGTGAGCACCGACAGCGCCAGGCACGCGGCGAAGCCGACGAGCGGCAGCAGCACGAACAGGCGGCGCTTGCCGGTTCGGTCAGACAAATACGACGTGACGAACATGCCGATCACCATCGCGACATACGGCAGCATCGCGAGCAGGCCGATCTTGCCCATCCCGGTGTGCGTGAGGTTTTTCAGCAGGGTGGGCAACCACATCGTATAGCCGTAGATGCCGACCTGATAGCAGAAGTTGATGGCGATCAGCAGCCAGATCGTCGGGTTGCGCAGCAGCTCTCCGAACGACGCGGCCGCCGGCGTGCCGGCCGCGCGCTTGCGTTCCTGTTCTTCGCGCAGCGCGTCGAGGATGTACGCCTTCTCGCGCGGCGACACCCAGCGTGCGGTCTCCGGGCCGTCGTCGGCGAACATCAGCCACACGACGAGGCACAGCAGCGACAGCGCGCCCGCGCTGAAGAACAGGTGATGCCAGTCGTACGCGGCGAGGATGAAGCCGGACAGCGGCGCGGTGATCATGCCCGCGAGCGGCACGAACATGATGACCATCGCATTCGCGCGGCCGCGTTCGCGGTCGGGAAACCAGTGGCTGACCATCGTCAGCACGACCGGCAGCATCCCGCCCTCGGCCACGCCGAGCAGGAAGCGCAGCGTCAGCAGTTGCCAGGTGTGCGTGACGAGCCCGGTCAGCACCGACAGCACGGCCCAGCTCACGAGCGACCACGCGATGAAGGTCTTGCCGCTGCCGAGCGCCGCGCGCCGGCCGCCGGGAATCTGCAGGAACAGGTAGCCAAAGAAGAAGATGCCGCCGGCGAGGCCGGCCATCGTCGCGTCCATGCCGAGATCGGCGTTCATCCCGCCGGGCATCGCGAACGCGATGTTCACGCGGTCCATGTACGAAATGATGCAGGCGAGCAGCAGCGGCGGAATCACGCGCAGCCAGCGGCGGCGCGGAATGGCTTCGCCGGCTTCGTAGGCCGGGGTGGCCGGGTTCAACAGGGTCATGGTGTCTCCAATCTGGGTGATGGCGGCGGCGGTCTTCTGATGGACCGCTGTCACGCCGTGACGCGCCGATGCGCAACGCCCTGCGGCGTTGCACGTGTGAACCGATGCCGGGTGCCTAGCGCCCCCAGCGCAGCACGAGCGGATCGAGCCGCCGCGCCGCGTCGAGCAAGCCGGTGCGCACCTGTGGGTGCAGCTCGGGCCACGGTGCGCGCGGCGCGTCGCACGCGATCACGCCGCCTTCGCGCATCAGCGCCTTCGCGGTCAGGAATCCCGACTGACGGTTCTCGTAGTTGATCAGCGGCAGCCAGCGCGCGTACTGCGCGACGGCTTCGTCGCGACGGCCGGCGAAATATGCGTCGGTGATTTGGCGAATCCCGTCCGGATAGCCGCCGCCCGTCATCGCGCCGGTCGCGCCGGCATCGAGATCGGCGAGCAGCGTGATGCCTTCCTCGCCGTCCCACGGCCCCTCGATCGCATCGCCGCCGAGCGCGATCAGCTCGCGCAGCTTCGACGCGGCGCCTGCCGTCTCGATCTTGAAGTACGACACCGCGTCGATCTCGCGGGCGAGCGACGCGAGGAACGGCGCGGACAGCGCGACGCCGCTCGCGGGCGCGTCCTGGATCATCAGCGGAATGTCGAGGCCGTCGGTGACGTCGCGGAAGAACGCGCGCACCTGCGCCTCCGGCACACGGAACGTCGCGCCGTGATACGGCGGCATCACCATCACCATCGCCGCGCCCATCGCCTGGGCGTGTCGGTTACGTTCCGCGCAGATTCGCGCGCTGAAGTGCGACGTCGTGACGATCACCGGCACGCGGCCCGCGACGTGCTCGAGCGTGGCGCGCGTGATCAGTTCGCGTTCGTCGTCGCCGAGCGCGAACTGCTCGGAGTAGTTCGCGTGGATGCAGAGGCCGTGCGAGCCGGCATCGATCATGAACTCGATGCAGCGGCGCTGGCCGTCGAGATCGAGCGCGCCGGTCGCGTCGAAGATCGTCGGCACGACCGGAAAGACGCCCTGGTAGCGTGCGTGCATGGCGGGCCTCACTCGACGATGTCGAACTGGTCGAGGAATTCGGTCTTCAGCGTGAGGCCGAGGCCCGGCACGTCGTCGCGCAGTTGCACGAAGCCGTTCTCGGCCACCGGCTCGCCGGCGAAGATGTAATAGAACAGCTCGTTGCCGACCTCGACATCGAACATCGGGAAGTACTCGCTCATCGGCGACGCAAGCGTGCTCATCGTCAGGTGATAGTTGTGCATCTGGCCCGCATGCGGGATCACCGGCACGCTGTACGCCTCGCACAGCGCGTTGATCTTGTGCGCCATCGTGATCCCGCCGACGCGGTTCGTGTCGTACTGGACGACCGACACGGCCTTGCGGTCCAGCAGCTGCTTGAAGCCGTACAGCGAGAACTCGTGCTCGCCGCCGGAGATCGGGATGCGCGTGAGCTGGTTCAGCTCCGCGTAGCCGTCGATGTCGTCGGCGATCACCGGTTCCTCCAGCCAGCGCGGCTGGTATTTCTCGAGCTTCGGCAGGATGCGCTTCGCGTATTCGAGGTTCCAGCCCATGTAGCACTCGAGCATCAGGTCGTTGTCGTAGCCGATCACCTCGCGGATCGCCGCGACCGACTTCAGGTTCTCGGTCACGCCCTGCTGCCCGTGCGCGGGCCCGTAGCCGAAGCGCATCTTGAACGCGCGGAAGCCTTCCTTCAGGTAGCGCTGCGCCTCGTCCTGCATCTCCTTCAGGTCGGTGCGGTAGAGCTTCGAGTAGTAGCAGGGGATCTTTTCCTTGGTGCGGCCGCCGAGCAGCTTGAACACGGGCTTGCCGACGCTCTTGCCGAGGATGTCCCAGATCGCGATGTCGACCGCCGAGATCGCCGCCATGCCGATGCCCTTGCGGCCCCATGCATGCGTCGCGCGATACATCCGCTGGTTCAGGTATTCGTAGTCCCACGGGTCCTGGCCGATCACGAGCGGCGCGAGGTACTGGTCGATGATCACCTTCGCGACATGCGGCGCGAGCGCGACGTTGCCGAGGCCGACGATGCCGTCGTCGGTCTCGACTTCGACGACCGTCCACGCATGGAAGCGGAACGTGCTCATCGTTTCCTGCGGCGCGTACAGCAGGTCCATCGCGTTCGAGCAGAAGTTGCCTTGCGGCGGGACGGTCTTGCCTTTCCACTGGAATACGCGGGCGCGCACGGAACGGATCTTCATCGGGTGTCTCCGGAGTTCGGTGTGATGTTGTCGTGTTGAAAAGCGGTCGGCCGGCGGGGCCGTCGGGTCAGGCGGAAACGGGCTGTGCGCGGCGCGCGGCGCCCATCCGGCACGCGATCTGCAGCGCCTGCCACGTCGCGCCGACGTCGGCCGTGCCGCGGCCCGCGATGTCGTACGCGGTGCCGTGCGCGGGCGTCGTGATCGGCACCGGCAGCCCGCCCTGCACGGTCACGCCGCGCGAGAAGCCGAGCAGCTTGATCGCGATCTGCCCCTGGTCGTGGTACATCGTGACGATCGCCTGATAGTCGCCGGCCTGCGCCTTCAGGAAGATCGTGTCGGCGGGGAACGGGCCGTGGAACGGCGCGTCGGTCGGCCAGTCGCGCGACTGCAGCCGGCGTACGGCCGGCTCGATGATGTCGACTTCCTCGCGGCCGCAGCTGCCGCCGTCGCCGCCGTGCGGGTTGAACGCGGCAATCGCCACCTTCGGCGCGGCGATGCCGTTCGCGAGCAGCGACCGGTAGATCAGTTCGGATGCCTGTTCGATTCGCTCGATGCTCAGGTAGCCCGGCGCATCCTTCAGCGGAATGTGCGACGAGATGCGCGCGGTCCACAGCTCGCCGAGCGTGTTGAATTCGCAGAAGTAGCCGGACACGCCGAGCGCCTCGGCGAAGTGGTGCAGCTCGTCCTCGTGCTTCAGCCCGCCGAGCTTCATCGCGTACTTGTTCAGCGGCGCGAAGCAGATCGCGTCGATGTCGCCGGCGAGCGCCGCGTCGAGGCACAGGTCGAGCACGGTCAGCGTCGAGCGGCCGCCGGCCGCGCCGGGCTGCCCGACCGTGACGTCGGCCGGATCGATCGTGTCGAGGGCGACGAACGCGGCGCGTTCGGTCGACGGCCGGCCGCGCGCGGCGGCGAGTGACGCGACGGGTTCGACGTCGACCGTCACGCCCGCGACGCGCTGGCCGGCTTCCCACAGCCAGCGGTCGCCGATCAGCACGAGATTCGCGCGGGAAGTTGCGTCGGGGCGGGCGAGCAGTTTCGCGATCAGCTCGGCGCCGATGCCGGCGGGGTCGCCGAGCGTCAGCGCGACGACGGGGAGCGGCGTGGCGGGCGAGGGGGGGGTCATGTGGCGTCTCCGGTGGCGGCGCGTGGCCGTTTGTGTATCGGGTTCATGCTAGGTAGACGGAATGAGTCGGTAAATTGAAAACTCTTGATGAATCGATAACCTGGAGTAATCAAAGATGGGCTCGATCGACCGACGAGACTCGACGCCGCAGCTGCTGAACCGGCTGCGCATGCGGCAGATCGCGCTGCTGCTGGCCGTGGACGAATGCTCGACGCTGCGCGCGGCCGCCGACCAGATGGGCCTCACGCAGCCGGCCGCGACGAAGATGCTGGCCGAGCTGGAGAGCGCGCTCGGCCAGCGGCTGTTCGATCGCATCGGGCGCGGGCTCGTGCTGAACCCGGCCGGCGAGCGCGTGCTCGGCTATTTCCGCGGGATCCGCGGCAGTGTCGAGGCGTTGAACCGCGAACTCGGCGAGCTGCAGCTCGGCAGCGCGGGGCGGCTGGCGATCGGCAGCATCATGGCGGCGTCGCCGGGGCGGCTCACCGAGGCGCTGGTGCAGTTGAAGGCGCGTTACCCGCTGCTGGCGATCGACATCGCGGTGGATACGAGCGACCGGCTGATGCCGCAGCTGCGCGAAGGCGTGCTCGAAGTGGTGATCGGGCGCCACGTCGGGACCGATTGCGATTTCCGCGTGGTGGACGACGAGGCGCTCGCGATCATCGCGGGCCGCGACCATCCGCTCGCGGGGGCGGGGCCCGTGGCGTTCGACACGCTGCTCGATTACACGTGGATCCTGCAGCCGGCCGGCAGCCCCGCGCGCGAGGTCGTCGAGCGCGAGTTCAACGCGCGGCACCAGCCGATGCCGCGCGGGCTGGTCGAAACGGGGTCGATCCTGACGACGATGAACCTCGTCGACCGTTCGACGATGCTCGGCGTGATTCCGCTGACGGTGGCGCAGCGCAATGCGGAGCACGGGCTTGTCGCGATCATCGATTACACGCTCGAACAGAAGCTGCCGTCGTACGGCAGCCTCGTGCGGCGCGACCGGCCGCTGAGCATTCCCGCGCAGCAGTTTCTTGCGCTGTTTCACCGCGAAGGGGGCGGAGATGATGGCGGCGCTTGATGGGGCGGTTTGCCAGCCGAGGAGGCCGAGCCAGCCGCGCCGGCCGAGGTGGCCGAATCAGCCGAGGTGGCCGAATCTGCCGAGCCGGCCGAATCAGCCGAGCAGGCCGAGTCAACCTGGCCAGCCGCGCTACCCCGGCCAGCCGAACCAGCCGAGCCAGCCGAACCAGCCGGATCAGCCGAGTCAGCCGGATCAGCCGAACCAACCGAACCAGCCGAGTCAGCCGAGTCAGTCACGCACCGCCATCGCGGAACATAGCGAAGCGTGATCGCGACGCCGGCGAGACGGCCGAAGCCGGCGAAACCGCGTCGACCCGCTTCAGTGCGACGGCGCCGCGGGCGCGTCAACGAGCGCCGGCATCGATTCCGCCAACGAGCGGTCCGGGCGAATCCGCAGCGCGGCGACGATACCGATCAGCAGCATCGCGACCGAGCCCATGAACGGCACCGTCCAGCTCCCCGTGCGATCGACGAGATAGCCGAACAGGATCGGCGACAGGATCCCCGAGATCGCGGAGCCCGCGTTCATCATCCCGCTCGCGATGCCGGCGTGGGTCGGTGCGATGTCGCTCGGCACGGCCCAGATCGGCCCGATCGTCAGTTCGAGGCACAGGAACGACCCCGACAGGCACAGCGCGACACCGGCCGTCGAATGCACCACCGCGAGCGGCAGCAGGCACACGAGTGCGCCAACGAAGCTCGCGACGATCACGCTCTGGCGCGACAGCGCGAGGTTGCCGGTCTTCCGGTAGACGCGGTCGCACAGCCAGCCGCCGAGCGTGTCGCCGACCACGCCCGCGAAGAACACGCCGGACGCGAACAGCGCGGTCGACTTCAGGTTCAGGCCCTGGCCGTTCAGGAAGAACGTCGGCAGCCACGTAAAGAACAGCCAGGCGGTCCAGCCGTAGCAGAAGTAGACGAAGATGGTCGGCGCCATCCGGCGGAACAGCGGCCCCCACGGTGTGGGGCCGGCGGGCGGCGCGGGGCGCGCGGCGCGCGGCGCGAGGCAGTCGACCGCGAGCGCGGTCGTGCCCGCCGTGCGTTCGACGGTCAGCAGGCCGGCGTCGCACCACATCAGCGGCTGGCCCGTGCGCATCGACATCAGCGCGGTCCACGCGGTGACGATTGGCTTGCCGCCCGTCACGACATACGGCGACAGCTTCGCGCCGAACACCTGCGCGTCGGCGAGCGCGCCGAGATACGTGATGAAGTCGCCGGCCTGGTCGGGAAACAGCGTGAGCGTTTGCGGCGGCTGCACCGCGCGCGTCGCGGCGAGCGACGCGAACATGCTGCGCAGCGTGCCGAGCACGTCGAGCGACGGCAGGGCCGCGCGCACCGCGGCTTCGTCGACGGTCAGCGGCAGGGTCGGGGGGGGGGGCGTCATGGGGACATCTCCGGTCGGGGCCGGACAGGACAGTCTCGATCGACGGTGTCCGGCAGTGTTCGTGATGGACTAAAAGTCTAATATAGACAAACGAAGTCGGGAGAATTTTTCTTTTCGAGATGCCGTGCCGTCGCGGGGTTCGGAAAAATATCAGGTAAATCAAGGGAGTTAGGGATGAGTGTCGAATTTTCGACGTCGCGTATCGGGGCACGATTCTCGTATCCCCTGTAGTCTATAGTAGACTTTGAGTCTATATTTCGCGTGCAGGACACGATATGTCGCCGCGTGGCGGCTGGCTGGTTCGAATGCCGATCCGGCCTCCGGCCCGGCCCGAGCCGTCGTGTACCGATCTTCATCGCCTCAATCCGGAACGGAAGGACCGTCATGAACTGGAAGCTCTCCCTTTGCGCCGCTGCGGCGCTTGCCTGCGCGGCCGTCACGGCCCATGCGGAACAGACCACGTTGCGCTTCGGCATCGAAGCTGCCTATCCGCCGTTCGAGAGCAAGACGCCGGCCGGCCAGTTGCAGGGCTTCGACGTCGACATCGGCAACGCGGTGTGCGCGAAGCTGAACATGAAATGCGTGTGGGTCGAGAATGCGTTCGACGGCCTGATTCCGGCGCTGCAGGCGCGCAAGTTCGACGCGATCAATTCGGCGATGAACATCACGTCGAAGCGTCGGCAGAGCATCGACTTCACGCCGGCGATCTACGTGGTGCCGATCGTGATGATCGCGAAGCACGGTTCGCCGTTGCGGCCCGACGTCGCGAGCCTGCGCGGCAAGCACGTCGGCGTGCTGCAGGGCTCGTCGCAGGAGGATTTCCTGAAGGCGCACTGGGCCAACGCGGGCGTGGCCGTCGTGTCGTACCAGGATCAGGACCAGATCTATGCGGACCTCGTCGCCGGTCGTCTCGACGCGGCCGTGCAGGAAGCGCAGACCGCGCAGGACGGTTTCCTCGACAAGCCGGCCGGCCGCGATTACCAGATCGTCGGCGAGCCGCTGAAGGATCCGGCGACGCTCGGCGAAGGCACGGGCTTCGGGATGCGCAAGAACGACAAGGCGCTGCAGGCGAAGATCGTCGGCGCGCTCGATGCGCTGAAGAAGGACGGCACGCTCAGCGCGTTGTCGCAGAAGTACTTCAAGCGCGACATCGTCTCGAAGTAATCGTCATCACCGCCGTGCGCCGGCCGCCGCGCCGGCGCGTGTCGCATCGAATCTCGACGCAGTACGGGGAACCATGGATTTCGACGTCATCGTTCTGGGGGCCGGCATCGTCGGCGTGTCGTCGGCGCTGCATCTGCAGGATCGCGGGCTGCGCGTCGCGCTCGTCGACCGGCGCGCGCCCGGCGAGGAAACGAGCCACGGCAATGCGGGGCTGATCGAGCGCTCGTCGGTCGTGCCGTACGCGTTTCCGCGCCGGCTCGGCACGCTGCTGCGCTATGCGCGCAACCGCTCGGTCGATCTCTACTGGGACTACCGCGCGCTGCCCGCGTATGCGGGCTGGCTCGCGCGCTTCTGGCGCGAATCGTCGCCGCAGCGGCTCGCGGCCGCCGCGCGCGACCTGTTGCCGCTCGTCGCGGCGAGCGTCGTGGAGCACGACGCGCTGCTCGCGCGCACCGATGCGCAGCCGCTCGTGCACGACGGCGGGTGGATCGAGGCGTTCCGTTCGCCCGCGCTGTTCGATGCGGAAACGCGCGCGCAGCAGCGCGTGGCCGACGCGCACGGGCTGCGGATGACCGTGCTCGACGCACGTGCGTTGCGGGCGTGCGAGCCCGGTATCGGCGACGCGTTCTGCGGCGCATTCCACTGGCAGGACCCGAAGACCGTGTCGAGCCCGGGCGGGCTGACCAAGGCGTACGCGCGGCTGTTCGAGCGCGACGGCGGCACGTTCGCGCTCGGCGATGCCAGGACGCTCGTGCAGGTGGATGACGGCTGGCAGGTCGGTACCGAGCACGGGCCGATTTCGGCGCGCTCGGCCGTGGTGGCGCTCGGGCCGTGGTCCGATCACGTCTTCGAGCCGCTCGGCTACCGGATTCCGCTGCGCGCGAAGCGCGGCTATCACATGCACTACCGGCCGACCCGCGCGCCGCTGAACGTGCCCGTGTGCGATACCGAGGCAGGTTTCGTCGTCGCGCCGATGGAAGGCGGCCGCCTGCGGCTCACCACCGGCGTCGAGATCGCGCTGCGCGGCGCACCGCCGACCGGCGTGCAGCTCGCGCGCGCCGAGCCGCTGGCGCGCGACGCGTTCGGCATCGGCGAGCGGCTCGATCCCGAGCCGTGGCTCGGGATGCGGCCGTGCACGCCCGACATGCGCCCGGTGATCGGGCCCGCGCCGCGCCATCGCCACCTGTGGTTCGCGTTCGGCCATTGTCACCACGGGCTCACGCTGGGTCCCGCAAGCGGACGCCTGCTCGCCGAAATGATGACAGGCGCGCCGACCTATATCGATCCCCATCCGTACCGGCCCGCGCGCTTCGGCTGATCCGGCGGCGCGCGCCGCGTCGCGCGTGCCGGCCTTTACAATGTTTCAGTCTGCTATCCGAATTATCGGAAATCACGCAATCGGAAATGATCTGCGTAATCGGCAAGAAAGATAATCGCGAAATAAAGAAAATCAGCAAATCGGCGATTTATCAATGCATTTTCATATTGCTGAAATGCGTAATGGGCAGTTGCTCGCGACGGTGACGCACGCTGTCGCAGTGGGTGTTCCGGTGTTACGCGTAATGTACCGGAACACGTTACCACGGGGCTCGCAAACGTTACGTTACATCCGCGTTCCGTCGGCCTTTTTCGTCAGATGATTGCGGCGCCAAGGCCGTGGATTTCGTCTGAAATCGATTAAAAAAGCGTTATTGCCAGTCATTAGGCAGACGAATCAATCCTCTTTTTTTGAATTGGCACACTTCGTGCAATCCGTCCCCATGCTTTATCAACGTTGTGCCAACCGAGATGGGGAAAATAAAGATGGGACACAATTTGAAATTGACGGGTGTAGCGCTGTCGGTCGCGACGGTGTTCGGGGTACTGGCTTCGGGTTCCGCGATGGCGGGGGCCCTTGATGCGCTGCCGATTCCGCAAGTGATCGTCAACCCGCCGACGAACAGCGTGTCGGTCGGGTTGGTCGCGACGGGTACGTCGCCGCTGGGCTCGGTCACCGTGGCGGCAGGCGGGGCGGGCGCGATCCAGACGTCGCTTGGCGACCCCGGCCAGGTACTGTCGGGCGCCGTCGGGGCGGTGACGGGCGCACTCGGCGGTGGCGGCGGCACGGTACAGCCGCTTGCGCCGGTCCAGGGCGTGCTGAATCAGGTGACGGGCGCGCTGAGCGGCGGCAACCCGGCAGGTGCGTTGACCGGTGCGCTGAATACGGCGACGGGGACGCTGAGCAATGCGGTTGGCACGGTAACGGGGGCACTGGGTAATGTCGGCGGTGGGTCGAACCCGCTGGCGCCGGTTCAAGGTGTCGTGAATCAAGTGACGGGCGCGCTCGGTGGCGGCAACCCGGCTGGTGCGTTGACGGGTGCGCTTGGCACGGTCACGGGTGCACTGGGTGGTATCGGCGGCGGGTCGAGCCCGCTGGCGCCGGTTCAAGGTGTCGTGAATCAAGTGACGGGCGCGCTCGGTGGCGGCAACCCGGCTGGTGCGTTGACGGGTGCGCTTGGCACGGTCACGGGTGCACTGGGTGGTATCGGTGGCGGGTCGAGCCCGTTGGCGCCGGTACAAGGTGTCGTGAATCAAGTGACGGGCGCGCTGGGTAGCGGCAACCCGGCAGGCGCACTGACCGGTGCACTTGGCACGGTGACGGGTGCACTGGGCGGTATCGGCGGCGGTTCGAACCCGCTGGCGCCGGTCCAAGGCGTGGTGAACCAAGTGACGGGCGCACTGGGCGGCGGCAACCCGGCCGGCGCACTGACGGGCGCACTCGGCACGGTCACGGGGGCACTGGGCGGTATCGGCGGCGGTTCGAACCCGCTGGCACCGGTACAAGGTGTCGTGAATCAAGTGACGGGCGCGCTCGGTGGCGGTAACCCGGCTGGTGCGTTGACGGGTGCGCTTGGCACGGTCACGGGTGCACTGGGTGGTATCGGTGGCGGGTCGAGCCCGTTGGCGCCGGTACAAGGTGTCGTGAACCAAGTGACGGGCGCACTGGGCAGCGGCAACCCGGCCGGCGCACTGACGGGCGCACTCGGCACGGTGACGGGTGCACTGGGCGGTATCGGCGGCGGCTCGAACCCGCTGGCGCCGGTTCAAGGTGTCGTGAATCAAGTGACGGGCGCACTCGGCAGCGGCAACCCGGCCGGCGCACTGACGGGCGCACTCGGCACGGTCACGGGTGCACTGGGCGGCATTGGCGGTGGCTCGAACCCGCTGGCGCCGGTCCAAGGCGTGGTGAACCAAGTGACGGGCGCACTGGGCGGCATCGGCGGCGGTTCGAACCCGCTGGCGCCGATCCAGAGCGTCGTCGATCAGGTCACGGGTACGCTCGGCAGCGGCAACCCGGCCGGCGCATTGAGCAACGCGGTCAACACGATCACGGGCACGCTCGGCAACGTGGGTGGCGCGGGGAGCCCGCTGGCGCCGGTGCAAGGTGTCGTCACGCAACTCGCGGGCACGCTCGGTAACGATCCGGCCGGCGGGCTGACGAACGCGCTGAACTCGGTGACGGGTGCGCTCGGCGGCTCGAATCCGCTGGCGCCGGTGCAAGGCGTCGTGAACCAGGTCGTCGGCACGCTGTCCGGCGCCGGTGGCGGCAGCCCGATCGCGCCGATCACGAACCTCGTCAACGGCCTGCAGAACGCGCTGCCGACGGGTGGCAACGCAGCCGGCGCGCTGACCGGCGCACTCGGCTCGGTGACGGGCGCACTCGGCAACCTCGGCGGCTCGAACCCGCTGGCGCCGGTGCAGGGCGTCGTGAACCAGGTCGTCGGCACGCTCAGCAACAACAACGCGGTCGGCACGGCCACGAACGCATTGGGTAACGCGGTCGGCTCCGTCGTGGGCGCACTCGGCAACCTCGGCGGCTCGAACCCGCTGGCGCCGGTGCAAGGCGTCGTGAACCAGGTCGTCGGCACGTTGTCGGGTGCGGCGGGCAACAACCCGATCGCCCCGATCACGAACCTCGTGAGCGGCCTGACGGGCGGCAGCAACCCGGCAGGCGCACTGACCGGTGCGCTCGGTTCGGTGACGGGCGCACTCGCGAACGGTCCGGTGGCCCTCGGACAGGCGGCCGGCGCGCTGTCGGGCGCGGCTGGCTCGACGGCAGCGGCGGGCGGCAGCCTGCTCGGCTCGGGCGCGAACGCGGCCGGCGGCACGGCGGGCGCAGTCGGTTCGCTGCTGTCGACGGGCGCCAACGCGACGGCAACGGTCGTCAACGCGGTCGGCACGACGGTGGGTACGGCACTCGGCTCCGCGCCGGGCCTGTCGGTCACGCCGCACTCGGGCAACAGCGCGCCGGGCAACCCGCTCGCACCGGTGTCGTCGCTGCTCCAGTCGCTGACGGGCGCACTGCCGAAGTAACTTCCCGCGCACGCACGGCGGAGCCGGATCGGCCGCCGTGCGCAACGGGCCGCGCCACGCGGCATGACAGCGATGTCATGCCGCGTTGTCTTTTGGTGCCCCTTTTTCTTTCGTCGCACGAATGGCCGCCGCCAGCGACGCTCGCCGGCCGGCGTGGAATAACCGGTCGCCTCCATCCGTTTACCTACCGAATTCCGGCAGCACCGACCGGCGGGATAATGGTCGTGACGAAGCCGATCGTCCCGGCCGGTGCCGCCGTGTCGCGATGCCGTGTCAAGGAGAAAGGGCATGAAACGGATACTCGTCGCCGCCGCGCTGACCGCGTCAATCGTGCGGCCGGCCGCCGCGGAACCACCCCGTGCCGGCGACGGAAAGCTCGTCGACGAAGATCACATGACGCTGTACGTGTTCGATCGCGATGCGCCCGGCAAAAGCGCGTGCGACAGCGCGTGCGCGGCCAACTGGCCGCCTGCGCGCGCTGACGCGTACGACAAGCCAGTGGGTGCGCTGAGTCTCGTCGCGCGCGACGACGGCAGCAAGCAATGGGCGTACCGCGGGCACCCGCTGTACCGCTGGAAGCAGGATCGCAAGCCCGGCGACGCGGGCGGCGACGGGATCGGCGGCATGTGGCACGTCGCACGTCCGTGACCGCACGGCGGTGCGCGAGGCATCCTGATGAGCTACGAATCGGATCTGCTGGTGTGGTTGCCGCATCTCACGCGCTATGCGCGTGCGCTGACGGGCGACCGGGCCTGGGCGGACGATCTCGTGCAGGACACGCTCGAGCGTGCGCTGAACCGCCCGCCGCGCGACTGCGGCAACCTGCGCGCATGGCTGCTGACACTGCTGCGGCACCGCTTCATCGACCAGTTGCGCGCGCGCCACGAGATCGCGGTCGACGATGCGACGGCGCCGTGGCAGACGATGGCCGCGCCGGCAGGCGAAATCGGCGGCTTGGTGCTGCGCGACGTGCAGCGTGCGCTGTACCGGTTGCCGGTCGAACAGCGCGAGGTGCTGCTGCTGGTCGCGCTCGAGGAATTGAGCTATCGCGATGCCGCGGAGGTGCTCGGCGTCCCGGTGGGCACGGTGATGTCGCGGCTCGCACGGGCACGCGGGCAGATGCGCGCGCTGCTGTCGGACGAGCCGTCTGCGCACGGCACGGCTTCACTACGAGTGATCGGGAAGACATGATGGACGATCCGCACAAGCCTTCGAACGAGCGGGACGACGATGCGTCGGCGCAACTGCTGTCCGCGCTGCTGGACGGCGAGCTGTCCGGGCAAGAGCGTCGCGAGGTGCTCGAGCGCGTGCTGGCCGATCCGCAGGAAGCCGAACGATTCGCGCATTACCGCGCGCAGCGCGACGCGCTGCAGGCGCTGTTCCCGCTGCCGGGCGCTGCGCCCGCGCTGTTCGTGCAGCGCCGTGCGCCGCGTTGGCGCGCGATCGCCTATGCATTCGCGGGGCTCGCGGCCGGGCTGCTGATCGGCGTCGCGCTGCATGTGGGCTGGGTGACGTTCGGCAGCGAACCGGCGTTCGCCGCGCGCGCGGATGTCGCGTACGCGACGTATGCGGCCGACCGCGAACATCCGGTCGAGGTCGGGGCGGGCGACCCCGAACGTCTCGTCGCGTGGCTGTCCACGCGTGTCGGGCGGCCCGTGCGCGCGCCGTCGCTCGACGAATACGGCTACGTGCTGCTCGGCGGCCGGCTGCTCCCCGGCGAAGCGGGGCCGGCCGCGCAACTCATGTACCAGCGCGCGGACGGCGCGCGCGTGACGCTGTACATGACGGCCTACGACGCACGACGCCTCGCGCCGCAGGCGATGTCGGCCGGCGGCCGCTATACGTATTTCTGGTCGGATCGCGGGATGGGCTACGCATTGTCCGGCCAGGGCGACGAACGGCGCCTGCGCGAACTCGCGATCGACGCGTGCGGCGCGCTAGGCGGCCCGACCGACGCGTGGAAGGGGTAACGCGCGTGGCGCCGCCGGCAGGGAGCGGGTGATGAAGACGACGATGACGATGCGGCGCGTGCCGATGCTGGTGCTCGCGGCGCTCGCCGTGGGCACGGCGCTTGCGCAGGCGGACGGTGACGCGCCGCTGCGCGTGCCGGTCGACGCCGACGGCGTGCAACGGGTGGCGATCGTCGGCGGCAGCTATTTCTTCCGACCGAACCACGTGATCGTGCGGGCGCACGTGCCGGTCGAGCTGACCGTGTCGGCCGAGCCCGGCCCGGTGCCGCACAGCTTCGAAATCGATGCGCCGCGGGCCGGCATCGCGGTGCGCACCGCGCTCGGCACCACGCCGAAGACGTTTCGCTTCACGCCGACGCAGCCGGGCCGGTTCGCCTACTATTGCTCGCATCGGCTGCTGTTTTTCAGGAGCCATCGCGAGCGCGGGATGGAAGGCGTGCTCGATGTCGAGGCGGCGCCGTGATCGCCGCGTTGCTGGCCGCGAGCCTGATAGGAGCGAGCATGACCGCCGATCCCGTGACCGTTGCGCAGGCGCATTTCGACCACGTCCGCTCGTACCGCGCGACGATCCGCTCGTCCGCGCGCGGCGGCGCGCACACCGAGATCCATTACGCATACCTGAAACCGGGTTTCGTCCGGATGGATTTCGTGTCGCCGCATCACGGCGCGGTGCTCGCGTACGATCCCGGCGACGGCAAGGTGCGGCTGCGTCCGTTCGGCGTGCATGCGCCGCCCGCGCTGACGCTGTCGCCGTCCAATCCGCTCGTGCGCGACCGCAGCGGCCACCGGGTCGACCGGTCGGACGTCGGCGAGCTGCTGCGCAACGTCCATGCGCTGCAGGAAGGCGGCGCGACGGTGACCGAAGGCGAGGAGGCCGTCGGCGGCCGGACCGCGCTGCGCGTGTCGGTCACGGGCGCGCCCGCGCATATGGTCGACGGCGTGCATCGCTACCGGCTGTGGCTCGATACCGAGGACGGCTTTCCGCTGAAGGTCGTCAGCTTCGCGGACGATGACGACGTGCCGCTCGAAACCGTGACGCTCGACGATATCGAAATCGATGTCACGTTTCCCGAACGCTTCTTCGCGCCCTGAGCGGTGCGCTGACTCATGCCCGTGACGGGCATGCCGGAGGCTGCATGGCGGAATACCGGTTCTCGACGACCTGGCGCGTGGACGCGCCGCTTGCGGTGGTGTGGGACGCGATCTACCAGGTCGACCGCTGGCCCGACTGGTGGAAGGGCGCCGTGCGCACCGTCGAGATCGAGCCGGGCGACGCGCGCGGCGTCGGCGCGCTGCACTGTTACACGTGGAAGGGCGCGCTGCCGTACCGGTTGACCTTCGACATGCGTGTGCGACGCGTCGAGCCGCCGCATGCACTCGAAGGCTGCGCGAGCGGCGCGATCGAAGGCGACGGATGCTGGTCGTTCGTCGCCGACGGCGCACGTACGATCGTGCGCTACGACTGGCACATCCGCACGCACGTGCGCTGGATGAATCGGCTGGAGCCGTTCGGTCGCCCGCTGTTCCGATGGAACCACGACGTCGTGATGCGCGAAGGCGCGAAGGGGCTCGCGCGGCTGCTGGGCGCGACGGTCGAGACGGAGGGCCGGACCTTCCGGCCGGTGTCGGATGCGGGCTGCGCCGATGCCTGAACGCGGGTGAACGCGGGTGAACGCGAGTCAACGCGAGTCAACGCGCGTCGCGACGGCCCGCGCCGCTCAGCGCGCGTACGCCATCACCGCGCCATCCACCACCAATGCGACACGTTCGCCGACGGCCGGACACCGGTGTCCCGGCACGCGTGCGCGCACGCGTACGTCGCCATCGGCATCGAGGCGCACGAGCACGTCGGCGTCCTGGCCCGCGAACTGCGCGGCTTCGACACGCGCGGTATGGCCGCGCGCCGCGTCGCCGTGCGTGACCGGCACGATGCCGATCTGCTCGGGACGCAGCATCGCATCGGCCGGCCCGTCGGGCAGCGGCGCGACGAGCGGCAGGTCGCCGAGCGCGCAGGCGATGCGCATGTTGCACACGCGGCCGGCGAGCAGCACCGCCTGCCCGACGAACGACGCGACGTCGCGCGTGACGGGCTGCCGGTACAGCGTCTGCGGCGCGGCCGTCTGCACGAGCCGGCCGTGCCACATCACCGCCACTTCGTCGCCGAGCGTCATCGCCTCGGGCTGGTCGTGCGTGACGAGCACCGAGGTCGCGCCCGCCGCGGCGAGCGCATCGGCAACCGCGCTGCGCGTTTCGTGGCGCAGCGACGTGTCGAGCGCGGAGAACGGTTCGTCGAGGATCACGAGCGACGGTTCGGGCGCGAGCGCACGAGCGAGCGCGACGCGCTGCTGCTGTCCGCCGGACAGCTGCTGCGGCGCGCGGCTCGCATACGACGCGGGCAGCCCGACCATCTCGAGCAGTTCGTCGACGCGATGATGGCGCCGCCGCGCCGCGCGCGGCAGCCCGAACGCGATGTTGTCGGCCACCGACAGATGCGGAAACAGCGCGCCTTCCTGCGGCACGTAGCCGATCCGGCGCTGCTCGGGCGGCACGTGCACGTCGGGTGCGGCCACGCGGCGGCCATCGATTTCGACGGTGCCGCGCTCGGCGCGCTCGAAGCCGCACAGCACGCGCAGCAGGGTGGTCTTGCCGCTGCCGGACGGGCCGAGCAGCGCGAGGCGCGAGCCGCGCCGCACCGTGAGGTCGATGTCGTGCAGGACGGTATGCGCTCCGAACGATTTCGACAGGCCGTGGATGCGTAGTTCGCTCATGGGCGGTTCCGGGGGAAAAGGGCGGCGCTCAGTCGCGCACCGACGCGCGGCCGAGCAGCAGGAACAGCAGTCCCGATGCGCCGAGCGACAGCGCGACGAGCAGCGCCGCATAGGGCGCCGCGGCGGCGAACGCGAGCGTTGCCGTATCGCTCCACACCTGCGTCGCGAGCGTGCGGGTGCCGATCGGCGACAGCAGCAGCGTCGCGTTGAGTTCCGTCACGACCGAGATGAACACCATCGTCGCGGCCGCGCCGAGGCCGGGCGCCGCGAGCGGCAGCACCACGCGCGTGAGCGTCGCGCGCCAGCCGAGGCCGAGCGAGCGCGCGGTTTCCTCGAGCCGGACCTGCACGTGCGACAGCGCGGCGCGCACGCTGACGACCGCGAGCGGCAGGAACAGGATCGCGTAGGCGCCGACGAGTGCGGGTGCGCTCTGGTAGAGCGGCTGCAGCAGTCGCACCGTGATCGACACGATCGCCAGCGCGACGACGATGCCCGGCACGCCCTGCACGGTCATCGCGGTGCGCTCGAGCAGCGTCGCGACGCGGCCGGGATAGCGGACCAGCAGGAACGCGAGCGGCAGCGCGAGCAGCGTCGTGACGGCTGCGGCCATCAAGCCATAGCCGGACGATGCGAGCGTGGCCTGCCACAGCAGCTCGGGCGACACGTCGGCCGGCGTGACGGCGGCCGCGCCCTGTTGCGTGAGCCAGTAGCCGATCATCGCGAGCGGCACGCCGAGCGTCGCGGCAGCGAGCGCGGCGAACGCGACGGTGACGGGGCCGCGCAGACGGCCGAGCGGATAACGCATCGCGACGCGGCGCGCGGCGCGGTGCGTATGACCGTAGCGTGCATGGCCGCGAGCGCGTGCCTCGATCGCGAGGCACAGGAGGCACAGCGCGATCAGCACGCAGCCGAGCAGCGATGCGCCGCCGCCGTCGAACGCGGTGCGGTATTCCGCATAGATCTCGGTCGTGAACGTACGAAAGCGCAGCAACTGGAATGCGCCGAACTCGGACAGCACGCCGAGCGCGACGAGCAGCATCCCGCCGCACAGCGCGGGGCGCAGCTGCGGCAGCACGACGCGAAAGAAGGTATGCCACGGCGAGCAGCCGAGCGTGCGCGCGCTTTCTTCCAGCGCGGGATCGAGCTCGCGCAGCGCGGCGGCCACCGGCAGGTAGACGAGCGGGAAGTACGCGGAGGTCAGCACGATCAGCGCGCCGAGGAAATCCTGCAGGTCGAGGCTCAGCGACACCCACGCATAGCTCGTGATGAACGGCGGCACCGCGAGCGGCGCGGCCGCGAGCGCGGTCCACAACGGCCGGGCCGGCAGGTCGGTGCGCTCGATGAACCACGCGAGCGCCGTGCCGAGCAGCGTGCACGCGAGGGTCGCGGCGAGCGTGATCGACAGCGTGTTGACCAGCAGTTCGCCGACGAGCGGGCGCCACAGCAGCTCGATCGCATCGTCGACGCCGAAGGTGGCCGCGCGGTACAGCGTGAAGCCGAGCGGCAGCAGGATCGCGAGCGGCCCGCACGCGGCCGCGGCGACGAGCGCGCGTGGCGGGCGGCGCCGTGTCGCGGTGGGCGCGCCGTCGCGTGCGCTGCGTGCCGTGCGGGACACGGCGTCGCTCATGGTCAGAGCAGGCCGGCCTGGCGCAGCAGCTTGCCGGCCTGGCTGTCGTCGCCGAGCTGTTCGAACGTCAGTGCCGGCGGGCTCAGTTCGTTGAACGGCTTCAGGATCGGATCGGGTGCGACGCCCGGATGCAGCGGATACTCGAAGCTGATGTGGCCGCCGGCCATCAGTTTCTGCGCGCGCTCGCTGACGAGATACGCGACGAACTTCTGCGCTTCCGGCTGGTGCTTCGACGCCTTCAGCACCGCGGCGCCGGACACGTTGACGGCCCCGCCGACGTCGCCCTTGCCGAAGTGATGGATCGCGCTGCGGGTCGACTTGTCGCCGAGCTCGGCGTGCAGGCGGTCCCAGTAGTAGTTGTTGATGATGCCGGTCAGCACGCCGCCGCGGTTGACGGCCGCCGTCACGCCTTCGTCGTCGTCGAAGATCTGCGCGTTGGCCTTCAGGCCCTTCAGCCATTGCAGCGTCGCGGCTTCGCCGTGCAGCGCGAGTACCGCGCTCACGAGCGGCAGGAAGTCCGCGTCGCTCGGCGCGACGCCGACCTTGCCCTTCCATTCCGGCTTCGCGAGATCGAGCAGCGAAGCGGGCAGCTGCTGCGGCTGGATTTTCGCGGTGTTGTAGACGAGCACGTTCTCGCGGGCGAGCACGCCGACCCAGTTGCCGTCCGCCGGGTTGAAGCGCGCGGGCACCGACTGCAGCGTGGCGGCGTCGGTCTTCGCGAACAGGCCCTTGCGGTCGAGCAGCACGAGTTCCGGCGAGTTCTCGGTGAAGTACACGTCGGCCGGCGTGCGGTCGCCTTCCGCGACGATCTGCGCGGCGAGCGCCGGGCCTTCGCCCGAGCGCACCTTCACGGTGATGCCGCTCTGCGCTTCGAAGTCCTTGACGAGCTGGTTCACGACTTGCTCGTGCTGCGCGTTGTACAGCGTGAGCGTCGCGGCATGCGTGCGGGTGGCGTGCAGCGCGCCGGTCAGCATCAGCGCGGCGGCCGCCGCGGAAATCAGGTGCCGCAGCGGGCGGCTAACGGGTGAAGTGATCATGTCGTTTTCAGCAGGTTGCATCCGGCCGGGCCGGAAAGGTGTGCGTTGGCTGGCGTGGCGCGACGTCATGCCTCGAACAGCGCGGCGCCGATGTACGAACCGGGTTGCGCGCCCGGCGGGCACGCGAAGATCGCGCTGCCGACGTGCGTGGTGAACTGGTTCATGATGTCCAGCTTCGAGAGCTTCTCGTTGATCGGAATGAAGCCCTTGCGCGGGTCGCGCTGGTGCGCGACGAACATCAGCCCCGCGTCGTACTCGGTCTGCTGGCGCCACGGCGGCCAGCGCTCGATGTAGAAGCTCGTGCTGTCGTTGTACGAGTACGCGCGGCGCAGGATCTGCGCGCCGTTGTTCAACTGCGGCGACGCGAGACGCGCGTGCGCGTTGTCGGGGATCACCGGGTTGCCGTCCTTGTCTGCCGCGTCGAGGTCGAGCGCCTCGAACTCGTGCTTCTGGCCGAGCGGCGCGCCGCTGTATTTATGGCGGCCGACCACCTGTTCCTGGAAGCCGAGCTCCGTGTTGTCCCAGTGTTCGAGCGTGATGCGGATCCGGCGCACGACCGTGTAAGTGCCGCCGTTCATCCATGCCGGGCCTTCGCTGCCGGCCCACACGAATTCGTTCATCGCGGCCGGATCGGACATCGGCGGGTTCATCGTGCCGTCCTTGAAGCCCATCAGGTTGCGCGGCGTCTCACCGGGCTTGCCCGACGTGAAGCCGGCCTGGCCCCAGCGCATCTGCGCCGCTTTCGCGCCGAGGCGCACGAGCTGGCGCACCGCGTGGAACGCGACCTGCGCGTCGTCCGCGCATGCCTGGATGAACAGGTCGCCGCCGGTCTTCTCGGGCAGCAACTGGTCGCCGTTGAAACGCGGCAGGTCGACGAGCGCCGCGGGGCGATGCTTCGCGAGGCCGTAGCGGTCCTTGCCGGCGAGGGCGAACATGCCGGGGCCGAAGCCGAACGTGATCGTCAGGCGCGCGGGGCCGAGGCCGAGCGCGTCGCCCCCGTCCGCCGGCGCGACCTCGTCGCCGCCCGTCGTGGCGAGCGGTTGCGCGGTATCGCCGCGTGTCATCCGCGCGGCGGCGTCGGTCCAGGTTTTCAGCAGCGTGATGACATCCGCGCGCTGGGCCGTCGTCAGGTCGAGCGCCGCGAAATACGCGTGGCGCTGCTGCGGCGTCGTGATGCCGCTCTGGTGCTTGCCGTAGAACGGCTCGACGCCGTCATGCGAGGAAGCGGGCGCGGGTGCGGCGGCGGGGGCATCCGCGGCCTGCGCGGCCGGGATCGACGCCGCCGC